>JANXWW010000098.1 GCA_025350945.1 Burkholderiales bacterium | reverse complement strand
AAAGATGTGGACCGGGGCGGCGCAACATCCAGCATCCGATCAACAAAAATTCCGCGACGCGCAGCATCACGCAAGGCAGCGCTAATGATCGCCCGCGGTTTCTCATCGAGCATCTTTAGCAAGGCGTAGCGGTCAGCTTTGCTGATGATGTCAACTTCACCACGCTGTTGCGGCGATTCGATGTCAAGATTGGTCATGAGCTGATTGCGGCTTTAAGGGCTTTAGGAGCTTTAGGAGCTTTAGGAGCTTTAGGGGCTATAGGTGCATCAAGGCATTGAGGACAGATTTTTAAACATGGCCCAATAGCGGCCCGATATTAAATGGCAAGGATGGCGAATTCTATCGGATCACGACGTGAGTGAACAACGGATGCATATTCAGTCAATCTGATCCCATTGCACGATTTCGTTTCCGCCGCCAACGCTACAATTTTGCCAGCGCCTCAAAATCCACCCCGACAATAATCGTCCCGCCTGAAACCACCACCGGCCGCTTGATGATGCTGGCATTTGCCAGCATCACCATAATCGCGGATTCAGCATCGACAACCTTTGCCTTCATGCTCTCGTCCAGCCCGCGCCAGGTTGTGCCTTTGCGATTCAGCAGCATTTCCCAGCCTTTCGCGTTTACCCATGTGCGCAGTGCGGCTTCCGGAACACCTTGTTTTTTGTAATCGTGGAATGTGCAGACGAGGTCGTGTCCGGACAGAAATGCACGTGCTTTTTTCACGCTGTCGCAAGCGGCTATGCCGTAGACAATAATGGTCATATTCAGGTTTATGTTGTCGGTGTTGATTCTGGAAGCATCCAGTTATGCCAGAATGCATTTTATCTTTTTCACAACAGAAGACATGACGATGAAATATTTACACACCATGGTGCGCGTAAACGATCTTGATGCATCGCTCGATTTTTACTGCAACAAATTAGGGCTTGTGCTCACCCGGCGTAACGATTATCCGAACGGCCGTTTTACCCTCGCGTTTGTAAGCGCGCCGGGCGATGAAGCTGCGGCAATTGAGCTCACGCACAATTGGGACCAGGAAGAATTAGGCCAGGCGCGCAATTTCGGCCATGTGGCTTATGCGGTTGATGATATTTACGCGCTCTGCCAAAAACTCAACGATGCAGGCGTCACGATCAACCGCCCGCCGCGCGATGGCCGCATGGCGTTTGTGCGCTCGCCGGATAATATCTCGATTGAGCTGTTGCAACGTGGCGCGCCACTCCCTCCGCAAGAACCTTGGCTGTCGATGCCGAATACGGGGAGTTGGTAAGCGCTCAAGTATTTTTGCCAATTGCTGTTGCCAATTGCTGTTGCCAATTGCTTTTTTTTCGCAGCTTTGTTTTAACCCTTTGGGATGCTTCAAAACGCTTAACCTTTGTCGAGACAGTGCCAGATCGTTTTTTCAACCAGGGGAGGTGGGCCATGCAGTACATGCTACGTGAACAGAGTATTGGCAAGAATCTGAGTCGTTTGAGTTTTGTGGTGGGCGTGCATGTCATGTTGTGTGTGGCGCTGATTGCAACGCTCAATCGTGTGCCGAGCGTGATGAATGCGCCACCGCCGATTAGTGTGCTGAATCCAGTGCCGCCGCCCAAGCCGATTCCCCCGGAAACGCTACGAGAAATTACAAAAACAAACTTTTCGATGGTGCAGCCAATCAACGTGCCGATCCCCGATTTTGTGGTGGATCATCCGAGCGTTATTGATGCAGTTTTTGCGACGCCAGTGCCGACTATGCCAACTGATGTTCGCGACTCATTATCTCTAACAAGCGACAGCACTTCGCCCGCGCCGACAATCGCGAATCTCGGCATCGCCTGCCCAAATGCAGCGCAAGTGCAAGCCAATATGCGCTATCTCGCGCAGGCGGTGCGCGAAGGCATTGAAGGTGATGTCGTCGTGCGCTTTGTGGTGGCGGGTGCAGGCGAAATCAAAAATGTCGCTATTGTCAGCAGCTCAAATCGCCTATTCAACAATGTGGTGCGAGATGCCGTGCAGCAATTTGGCTGTCGTGGGCAAGGCCAGGACGTAGTGGTGGAAGCACGGTTTACGTTTCGGTTGAAGTAGCAGTTTTTTATAAATTAAACTCCAGCATCAGCGAGGCGTTTGAGGCAAAAATGCTCTAAACGCCGCACCAGTGCTGGGGCTTTATAATCTGTTTACCGAATCTCTTGCACCTGCACGTCATTCAATGTCACAAACTTGAATCCGCGCGCCAATAGCTGTGGCAACGCATCGCCAAAGCCTTCCGCAGTGTCGCCACGCGGTTTGTTCATGTGGGCGATGACGATGTCACCGTCTTTGATCCGGCTCAGTCTATCGGCCACAGCGCGACGAGTGAGCGTGGCACCAGCATCGGCGTTCACCGAAAAACCGGCGATCTTATAGCCCATTTTTTCGATTTCGTTAATGGCGGCACGATCATATTCAGCCGTGGCACCGCGATACCAGCTCACATTGCGGTGACTCGCGTTGCGGATATCGGCGGCGGCAACTTCTATTTCGCGGTGCAAGTGCGCCATATCAGGCTGGCCCAAAATGCCATAGACGCGACGGCCCACGCCGACCACAGCGGGAATGTGTTCTGCGCCGTGATCTTCGATCTGGAATAGCTCAGGATGCGCGAGTAAATCCTGCATACCGGCATGGTTGTGATCCATCCATTTTTTGGTCACAAAAATGGTGGCGGGCACGTTGTAAGTGATGAGCAGACGAATAATGTCCGCGTCATATTGGCCGCCGCAGGCATCAAGCGTCAATGCGACCGTAGGCTTGGCAATCGTTGCGGTGCGGGGGCTAATACGCTGATGCACTTCTACTGGCGCGCCTATTGGGGAATTGGCGAAACTTGCCAGAGAGCAAATCAAGAGTAGGGCCGCGAAGGAAATTTTTACACCTGTTTTCATGACCGTATAACGCGCCAGCATGATTTTGGTTTATTCAAACGGCGCTATGAATGTGGTGTTGACAAAAGTTAACGATATTAGCCTTGTTAATTTTTTTCCAGCCCTGGCAACCCTGCCAACTGCGCAGCCAGCGCTCTCACAATCCATTCATTCAAGCTGATCGACTCCGCCGCTGCTGCAATCGCAGCTTCAGCGTGAGTATCCTGCGGGATACGAATCAATAACCGTCCTGACGCTTGTCGTTCAGGTTTGATACCTTCGGCAGCGCAAGATGCCAAATAGTGATCCACCGCGAATTCGAAATCTGCGCTGAGCTCATCCACGCTCGCGCCATGAAAGCTGAGCTTATCTTTCATCCCGACCACCACACCGACGAGAATGTTATTGATCGAGTCGTAATCTATTCGCGCAGTGTAGCCGCGATATCGCATGCAGTTCATGAATGAAGTCTTCCTAGGCTGGATAAAGTACGCGTAAAAAATAGCCTTAAATAAATGATACCAAAATATGATACTAAATGATATTTTAATTGGGCGCGTATTCAATGTAGTTCGGATATGCTCAAGTGATATAAGTTAACTGTTTTTATTCAATGAGTTACATTTACTATGCGACGTGATTGTTGCGGAATAAATTACTTTGCGCGATTACATATCGCACTTCAAAGCCAATGCTCATCTAGTGCATCAACAGAAATTTGGGATTAAAATAAATGTCAGTATTGCGGTGCAGCATGCGTCTAATGCGACACTATTTGCACGACGGTAAGCTCCCATCCCGCAAAGATAGCCCACAAAGATTTAAGCCCAACAGCTAAACACTAAGGTTTAAAAATAATGTCAGCCACTCCCAAAGCCCGCCCTAAGTATTACGACCTGAATCTACTCAATCTTCCGCTTCCCGCACTGGTGTCCATTTTTCATCGGATTACTGGCGTCGTGATGTTTCTGTTTTTGATTCCCGTGACCTTGTATCTATTGCAAGGCTCGCTGAAATCCGAATCCGGATTTAACTTTTGGAAAAATGTGATCACTACATTTCCCATAGTGAAGCTCATCATGCTCGGCTTTGTGTGGGTGTTTGTGCATCACTTTTATGCGGGCCTTCGCTATTTGCTGCTTGATCTGCATATCGGCACGGATAAAGCTGCCGCGCGCACTTCATCGATTGTGGTGTTGATATTGGGCGTCGTGACCACCGCGATTATTGGAGCACGCATATGGTGAAGTTCGACAAAACAGACATGCAACCGGTCGGCGCGCACTATGGCTGGCGTGAATGGCTGGCGCAACGTGTCACAGCCGTCATTATGGCGATTTTTGCCGTGGTTATTTTTGGTTATTTCATGATTAAGAGCGAGGTGAGCTATACCGATTGGAAAGAGCTTTTCAGTGGGCAACTCTTCCGCGTGCTGGCGCTGCTATTTTTGATTTCGGTCTACTACCACGCCTGGATTGGCATTCGCGATGTGCTAATGGATTACATCAAACCGGTGTCGATTCGCCTGTCATTGCAGGTGCTGGTCATCTTGTCACTTTTCGCGTTTACGATTTGGTCGATTGCAATTCTTTGGGGGCAGTAACGTCTATTGCGGTGTTGTTTTTCTCCATTCAATATTGAGGCATTTTCAAATGGCAATTCCCGTACGAAAATATGATGCAGTCGTGGTCGGCGCAGGTGGTTCGGGTCTGCGTGCAGCGCTACAGCTTTCAACCGCCGGATTGAAAGTTGCGGTGCTGTCAAAAGTATTCCCCACCCGCTCGCACACCGTGGCCGCGCAAGGCGGTGTGGGTGCGTCGCTCGGCAATATGGGCGAAGATAATTGGCATTGGCATATGTACGACACCATCAAAGGTTCCGACTGGCTGGGGGATCAGGATGCGATTGAATTCATGTGCAAAAAAGCGCCTGAAGCGGTGCGTGAATTGGAACATTTCGGCATGCCGTTTGATCGCAACGAAAACGGCACAATTTATCAGCGACCGTTTGGCGGGCACTCACAAAATTTTGGTGAAAAACCGGTGCAGCGTTCGTGCTGCGCGGCAGATCGTACCGGCCATGCCATGTTGCACACGCTGTATCAACGCAATGTTTTTGCGAACACACAATTCTTCGTGGAGTGGATGGCGCTCGACTTGATTCGTAACGAAGCAGGGGACGTGCTCGGCGTGACCGCGATGGAAATGGAAACGGGCGAGACCATGATTTTCCAAGCCAAGGCAACGGTGTTTGCCAC
>JANXWW010000068.1 GCA_025350945.1 Burkholderiales bacterium | reverse complement strand
TCGCGATTTCGAGCAACGCGGAATTGGGTGTAACTACAGAGTTTACGGCGCGTGCTGACGTCACTCAGTTGAAGGAAGTATTGCTATTCAAAATGCCATCGCAGATTAACGGCGCGTCGGAATTTCGCGGCCGCTTGGTACCAACAAAAACGGGCTCGGATCTCATCATCGATTCGTCGCTACTCGGCGTTGTTTCGCAATTGCCGTATCCGCTTACGAAACGCGTCGATGAGCCGCGCGCATTGCGCGTCGCGATCACAGATGTCGGGCAGCCGCAAGAGCGGATGAACGTTACGCTAGCAGGCGGTGCCACCGATACGGTGGAAACGCGCGTGGATGGCAGATTTCAGCGTCGCTTTGATAGTGGTGGGGTGTCACAGGGTTTATTCGGCGCCATTATCAATGTGGGATCGGGTGCAAATACGGCACCTGTTCCCGAAGGAATCTGGTTCGAAGGGGCATTGCCAAAATTTGATCTTGATGCGTGGCGCTTGGCCGTGAGCAATTTTGATGCCCCCGCCGCTGGCGCGACAGTTGTTGCAGCAGCGTCATCTGCGGGCAGCACAAAAAGCGCGGGCTCTATTGCCGGTTTCGATGTAAAACTCGGTGGCTTGACAGCTTACGGGCGTGCTTTCAAAGCGGTCACATTGAAGGGTCGTCATACAGTTGAAGATTGGCGATTCGCGGTCGAGAGTGCTGAGGCGAGTGGTGATTTTACGTGGCGTTCCGGTGCATTCAATGATCGCGGATCGATCCGCGCGCGTTTGAAAAATCTGGAGTTAGCAGAGCAGGCTATATCCGCCTCTGCGACCACCTCAACTGCGCTGAATGCGAGTAACGCTGAGCCCACGGCCGCAGAATTTCCGGCACTCGATATAGTGGCCGATTCGTTCAAACTTAAGGATCGCTGGATGGGCAAGCTGGAGCTTCGTGCCACGCCACAGGGCGAGAATTGGCGAATTGACCAACTGGTTATTTCGAATGGTCATGCCAGGCTCTTCATGGACGGGCTATGGCAGCCACGCGCTCAGTCTGATCCTCAGCTTGACCGAAAGGTCGCAGCCTCTCAATATCAATCACGCACGGCAATGAATCTGAAGTTGGAAACATCAAATCTGAATGCACTCATGTCGCAATTTGGTCACGGCGATCAGATTCGCGGTGGTTCGGGCAAGCTGGAGGGAAAATTATCCTGGCCCGGTCATGCGTTTGATTTTGCGACGGTGAATTTGTCGGGCAATTTTAAATTTGAAAGTAATAATGGTGCATTTACAAAAGTCGAAGCAGGTCCTGGAAAGTTGTTGGGATTAATCAGTTTGCAATCATTGCCGAGGCGTATCACGCTCGATTTTCGCGATATTTTTTCGAACGGTTTTTCGTTTGATCGTGTGGGCGGCGATGTGCAAATTGACCGTGGCGTGATGTCCACGCAAAATTTCGAAATTATCGGGCCCTCAGCCGAGGTCAAAATGACCGGCGATGTGACGTTGCCAACCGAGCGGGCGAATTTAACGTTTACGGTGGCACCTAAACTCGATGAAACCGTTGCCTTAAGTGCGGGACTGTTCACATTGAATCCGCTGGTGGGTGTGGCGGTGTACGTGGGGCAGAAAGTGATCGGCAATCCGTTCGAAAAACTGTTTTCGTTCAAATATGCGGTTTCCGGAACATGGGATAATCCGGAAGTAGAACGGATCAGTCGCGGGGTGGGCGCCGGGGCGGGCACAACAGCGGCACCCTCGGCTATTGTGCCGAATAGCGGGCTCAATAATAGCAATATCGCCCCGCTCATTAATCCCCCCACGAAATTACCCAAAGTTGCTGAAATCGCCGAGGTTGACAAGAGTCCGTGATCATCACCAAACATTCACAACCGCTGCCTGATACGCTCATCGAAGCGCAGGAAGCCACACAATCTTTTTTCCGTGTCGCCGCAGTGCAAATGGCAAGCGGGCCCAAGGTGGAAGCCAATCTTGAGGAAGCTACACGATTGATTGAGCTGGCCGCCGCGAGTGGCGCGCGCATTATTGCCTTGCCCGAATATTTCGCTATCATGGGTATGAAAGAAACCGACAAGGTTGCTTTGCGTGAACATGAAGGTGAAGGCCCGATTCAGCGCTGGATGTCCGATATTGCGGCCAGGCATGAGATCTGGCTGATCGGCGGCTCAATCCCACTTTATTCTTCGATGCCGGGCAAAGTTCGCAACACCTGTTTGGTCTACGACAACACGGGCACCCAGATTGCGCGCTACGACAAAATCCACTTATTTAATTTGGTGATGGGCACCGAAAACTTCTCCGAAGAACGCACCATTGAAGCGGGTGATAAAGTGGTGGTCGTGAAAACACCATTTGGTAAAATCGGTTTATCGATTTGCTACGATTTGCGTTTCCCGGAACTTTATCGCGCCATGGGCGATGTTGATATGATTGTTGTGCCCTCAGCTTTTACCGCCACCACCGGCAAGGCGCATTGGGAGCCTTTGATGCGCGCGCGCGCAATTGAGTCGCTCGCTTATGTGATCGCACCTGCGCAAGGCGGTTATCACGTCAATGGTCGCGAAACCCATGGCGACTCCATGATTATTGACCCGTGGGGCGTGATTTTGGATCGCCTGCCGCGTGGCTCGGGGGTTGTAGTTGCTGGTGTGAACCCCCATTATCAAGAGACGATTCGCAAAAGCCTGCCTGCACTTAGTCATCGAACAATCGGTATCGCACCATAAAATATATTTAGCTAACCTTTTAAAAAGTAAACATGCAAACTACCCACTTAGAAATTGCCCGCGACACGTTGTTGAGTCCGTATAGCTTGACGGAATCGTCGCTCGAAACCGTGTTCGGCGACATCATGACGCACGACGCCGACTACGCCGATTTGTATTTTCAATATTCGCGATCTGAAGGTTGGAGCCTGGAAGAAGGGCGCGTGAAATCGGGTAGCTTTAACATCGATCAGGGTGTGGGCGTGCGCGTTGTGTCGGGTGAAAAAACAGCATTCGCTTATTCGGACGACATTAGTCTGACCGCACTTCGCGATGCTGCGGTGGCGACACGCAGTATCGCGCGCGCAGGTGGCAGTGGGACGGCTAAGCCGAAAGCCAGAAGGGCTGATAAAAGGACTGATTTGCGTGCTGGGTCTCTGTATACACCGAATGATCCGGTGTCGAGTTTTTCCGATGCAGACAAAGTGCGCATTCTAGAGCGGCTGGAACAATTTGCGCGCGCAATTGATCCTCGTGTGAAAGAGGTGATGGGGCGGCTTTCGGGCGAATATGAAGTGGTGATGGTCGCCCGGCATGATGGTGTGACGGCGGCGGATGTGCGGCCGTTGGTGCATATTGGCTTGACGATTATTGCGGAACAAAATGGTCGCCGCGAACAGGGCCACACGGGTGGCGGCGGGCGCTATGACTACACTTATTTTACCGATGATGTGTTACGCAATATCGCCGAGATGGGTGTGCGTGAAGCGCTGATTAATCTCGATGCACGCCCGGCGCCGGCGGGACAAATGACGGTGGTATTAGGCGCAGGCTGGCCCGGCATTTTGCTGCATGAGGCGATTGGCCATAGTCTGGAGGGCGATTTCAATCGCAAAGGCAGCTCCGTTTTTTCCGGGCGCATTGGTGAACGTATTGCCGCAGATGATGTGACGGTGGTGGACGACGGCACGATTCAGGATCGGCGCGGCTCGCTTAATATTGATGATGAAGGCAATCCAAGTCAGCGAAATGTGCTGATCGAAAACGGCATCCTGAAAGGCTACATGCAGGATACGATGAATGCGCGGTTGATGAAAACCGCCGTGACCGGCAACGCGCGCCGCGAGTCGTACGCGCACATCCCCATGCCGCGCATGACCAACACCTACATGCTCGGTGGCACACGCAGTAAAGACGAAATTGTTGCCTCGATTAAACGTGGTTTGTATGCGGTGAATTTTGGTGGCGGTCAGGTTGATACCACCAGCGGAAAATTTGTGTTCTCGGCGTCCGAAGCCTACATGGTGGAAGATGGAAAAATTCTGTACCCGGTCGTCGGCGCGACCTTGATTGGCAACGGTATCGAATCCCTCAAACATATCACCATGATCGGTAACGACATGCAGCTCGATTCGGGTGTGGGTGTGTGCGGGAAAGAAGGGCAGAGTGTGCCCGTTGGCGTGGGGCAGCCGACGTTGATGATTGAAGGTTTGACAGTGGGCGGCACGGGCTAGGTTGGCAAACGCGGTGGCAACTGTGATGGTAGCAGTGGAGGCAGAGACCGAAAAAATACCGCTCAGGTTTCGCGATGGTTTTGTATGGCGTGCGGTTATTGCGGTCATGGCTGAAAAATTTGGTGCGCGCGGCCTGCGTCTGGTGGTAATGGTTGCAGTGGTGATTGCGTATTTGCTATGGAGGGGAAACTCTTCGATTGGCGCAAGTTTGTTGTATGGATTTGCTGTGCTTTGCCTGGTGTTTTTTGTGGGTGTGGTGTGGGTGGCGAAAGATTCGCTGGACAAATTTGTTGTCCGACACAGCAACAATGCATGGCTCACCGTGACTGAAGATGGTGTCGGTGGCGAGGCGGCGGGTGAAAACGGGACCGAGCGTTTTCATATGCCATGGACTCAATTTCGGCGAGTGGCGAATCGAGGTGAATTCTGGCTGATGGAAACCCGGCAAGGTGCGTGGATGGTGGTGCCCACCACACAATTTACGTCGCGCGCATGGGCCCTGTTTCGTGCCAAGGCTACTTTGAAGGCAACATTGAAATGAAACCGAAATGGTCACTGCCTCGTAAGACGGTGATCGAAACAAAAATGATGGAGCAACACCATGCAACGTAGAACATTTTTATCAGGCCTGTTGAGTGTCGCAGGTGCAGCAACTGCGGCAAAATTGGCGCACGCTCAAAGCGCTCAGAGTGGCGCTTCTTCACTTAATCCGGAGGTAGTCAAAATGGCTTTGAAACAAGCGAATGAACCCGCGCCCAAAATAGAAAAGCTTGAATTGAGCAATGCAGAATGGAAGAAGCGCCTCACGCCTGCACAATACAGCGTGCTGCGCGACGAGGGCACGGATCGCCCTTTTGTAAATCCTTTGAACGATGAAAAGCGCAAAGGTGTTTTCCACTGCTCAGGCTGCGATTTGCCCGTTTTTACATCTGAAATGAAATTCGACAGCGGCACCGGTTGGCCCAGTTTTTTTACAGCGCTGCCGGGTGCATTTGAGAAAAAACGCGATTTCAAATTGATTTATCCGCGCAGTGAATACCATTGCGTCCGCTGCGGTGGGCATCACGGCCACGTTTTTAATGATGGGCCTGCACCTACCGGTCAGCGCTGGTGCAATAACGGTTCTGCATTGGTGTTCAAGCCTTTAGCTTAGGCAATACCACAATTGAAACTTGGCTAAGCTCAACTAAGGCTGAGGTGAGACAAAGATTTACAGTCGGTATTCAGCAACACTTATAGACTTGTGTAAATGAGCAAGGAAGCACTTAGAACGAACTATGACTGTGAAATAAACTCATATGAAGTTGTGTTTGATTCTGTACGAGCCCATTTTTCCGCTCCTCTGAAGCGCGCTTTAGTTTCGTGCGCCATTGCTTTGTCCACTGTTGTCAGCGCGGCGCTGATAAGCGCAAGCTCTGCAAACGGCGCCGCCAACGACTTCAACTTCGACAACAAGAGCGATCTTGTTTTAGCCAACGCCAACGGCCTTGTGGATATGTTGTTGATGAACGGCACCAGTACCATTAGCCGTACCATTATTCTGAGCAGCCCTGGCTGGGCGATCAGCCACTTAGCCGACTTTAACGGCGATGGCAAGACCGACATCCTATGGCGTAATGTCAACGGCGCTGTCACCGTCTGGCTCATGAACGGCCCTAAGGCCCTAATGTCCTCGCAGCCGTCGGTTTAATTGGTGCGGACGCCAATTGGACGGTCAGCCACACCGGCGACTTTAACGGCGACGGCCGTGCCGACATCCTCTCGCGCAACGCCAACAGTGCCGTCACCCTGTGGACCATGAACGGCACCACCGTCACCAACGCTACTGGATTACTCGGCCCCAACCCCGACTGGAGTGTCACCCACACTGCCGACTTCAATAGTGACGACAAAGCAGATTTATTGTGGCGCAACAACAATGGAGCGGTCACGATGTGGACCATGAATGGCACCGTCAATACCGTAACAGCGGGCATTCTCGGCCCGGATGCCAACTGGCGCGTTGTTCAAACTCTGGACTTGAATGGCGACAACAAGGCGGATCTGATCAGGCGCCACTAGGACGGGAGCGTCACGACGTGGCTGATGAATGGCACAGCAGCTTCGGCTACAGCGGGCATCGTAGGCGCAGGCACCTGGAGCGTAGCGCCTAATGCTGATGTCACCGTTGCACCACCAACAGACACCTCGGCAGTCGCGCCAATTGATCGCAGTAATCGTCAAGCGGTGGTGAACGCATATCAGTCTATTTATGTGCCTA
>JANXWW010000066.1 GCA_025350945.1 Burkholderiales bacterium | reverse complement strand
GTTAATGTACGCATTTCAAACTCCTAAAAAATTACTGCCACATAGCAGCCCACAAATAGTATTGGTGGCACTGCTTCGCTGTCGATACGCCGAACGGAGTATTTCCAGCCGAATCGTGGTTGGACATGATGTTGGCGGCAGCGCTCACGCGCACGGACAAACTAAAGATTGTGCAAGCCTTGTCACTTGCCGAAAAAGAAATCATTCACTGGCTCAAATTCGGCAAAACCAATTACGAAATCGCGCAGATTTTAGGCAAGAGCGAATACACGATCAAAACGCAGATTCACAAGGCGCTGGCAAAGACGGGTGCGGTAAATCGGACGGCGTTGGCGTTGTTGGGTGTGTAGTGCGCTAGCGGCTTTGAATCGAAACGGGTAGCCACGCTCTGATTGCGGCTGAAACTTCGTTCATGGCTTGTGGATCAACCGGTCCTTTGCCAGGTGTCTTGCCCAGCAGATGACCGAATCCATCAATCGTGACGATTTTCGCCTTATGTGAAAGCCCAAATTTGGATTTCTCAATCGCGGCAATTTGTCGGGACACGCTTATCTGCGAATCCAGTGAGAGGAATATGAATAGACCTTTGCCGCGATACGCATCGAGCTTTTCAATAACTGGCTTTTTATCATTGAATCGGTCAGACAACCAACTGAGTGAGGCGTAAGTTACTTTTGTTGAAGAAATGGTGTACACAACTATATGATCATCTGTGTTGGAAACGTTTACATATGCAAAAAAATCTTTGTAAATAATTGGCTCAGCCCTGCTTCTCACGTGGGCCAGATCGTTTGCGCGCCACGAGCCTGTGGGTGACAAAAATGCCTTTTCACAGTTTTGGCACTGCTGATTGACGACTGAGCGTTCATCCATGAACAAGCTGTGAATTTCTTCATTGGTAATTATGCCGTCCTTGTTTTTGTCTGCTTGGGGCAGCGCATCTACGAATCGGTCAATAGCTTGCCACTGTAAATGTCTCGCGGGCGATTCTGCGATGCCTGCAATAAAAATCAGTCCGACAGGTGCAATCCTTTTTTCCTCGATCAAGGCCGACATATGTAGACTAGCCTCTGAATGCCCCAGCACATAGATATTATTCGGGTCCACCCCTCTCAATTGAGCAGCGTAGCTAAAAACCGATTCAATATCTTCCCGAATATTTTTCGGATTGACTTTCGCCCTAACTTTATTATCGACGCATTGCATGATGTAGTCGCTAAAAGCCAGTGTCATGCCTTCTCTGCAGGAATAGACGTTGCCACTGATACCCCGCTGGTCATAGCGCACGACCACAAAACCCATCGTCAGCAGTTGCTTTGATAGCTGCCTAAATAGCAAAAAGGGTAAAACGTCCCCGCCAATCTCTCCCGCGTCAGTGATGCCGTCCCGATCTGAAAACATGCCACCTGCTACTACTACAACAGGATACTTTCCGGATCTCTTTTGTGGCGGGTATTCAACCTGCACTCTCAAGGTTGTACTTTTATCGGACGTGGGAATGGAAACCATCTGCGCCTGAGCGCAAGCGCAAAAAAGGGAGAGAATTGTGAATCGCAATAAAAGGATGGAGTAGATTTGCATCTTAATAGGCTTAATTAATTGTAGTTTAATACATGCGCCAGACACTCGGTCTGGCGCATGTAATGCTTAGACGCCGCGATAACGTTCGTACCCGCTGTCAGCAGAGACCATTGGGCCTGTATTTTGTAGCCAATCTGAATATGAGCCGCCGCCGCCCGAACTTCCACCTCCACCTGGGGCGGGAGAGGGGCAGGTTGTACTGCTTGGCGCAAATGTAATTGAAAAATTGACGCTGGGGTTTGCACCTATAGAAGCCCCTAAGATAATTTGTGGGCCATTAGGCGTAGTGGTGGTGCAACCAGATGGTGGCGGGGCAAAACAACCGCCTCCAGGCCCCGCTGCCGGACAGCTGCCCTCATCTTCGCCGCCGGCGACAAACGCTATTTCATTTGACGTTAAAATTTTCATGTTTACAGCTCCTGTGAAAATGTTATTAAAAAATAAGCTCAAAAAAGAACTTAAAAACGTCATCCGTGTTGCAGCATAAGACTGCTGGATTGACGCTTAGATATTGCGTGTGTTGATCGAACAGAGCAATACGCCATTCGGAGTATTG
>JANXWW010000045.1 GCA_025350945.1 Burkholderiales bacterium | reverse complement strand
ACGGATGACTCACCCACACCCGCGTTCACGCCGCAAGCGTTTCGTATTGATGTCGATGATCCCGCCAATTTTTCAACGCGCAAACTGGGCCGCATTCGCCATAACTACCATCTGCATCCACTTCTGCAACTTTCGCGATTGGCAGAGCTGGCAAAGTCGCTGGTGGCCACCAAGCAATGTCGCTTTATCAAGCCCGGCACCACGGCATCGTCCTCTTTTGATCACGGCGATTCGAGTCCGGACGGGCGCACGATTGACGACGTGTTTAGCCATATAGAGGAAAAAGATTCGTGGGTGGCGTTGTACAACATCCAGACCGATCCTGTGTACCGAAAGTTTTTGTGGGACGTGATGAAAAGCGCTTCGCATCTCGTCGATCATCAGGAAAAAGTATTTGATGTGCGCGGGTTCGTGTTTATTTCAGCACCGCCGTCGGTGACCCCATTTCATATTGATCGGGAAAATAATTTCTGGATGAATATTCGCGGACGCAAAACGATCAGCTTGTGGGATCGTGAAGATCACGATGTGGTGTCAGCACGCGATGTTGAAAATTTCATCGTGTACCGTTCTCTTGACGCAGTAAAACTGAAGGACGATATGCGCGCACGCAGCCATGATTTTGATAGCGGGCCCGGCGATGGTGTTTATTTTCCAAGCACCACGCCGCACATGACACGCTCTGATACGAGCTGGGCGCGCCCCAGCGATGGCGTGGCGGTGTCAATAGGAATCGATTTTTATACTGACATCACGCGCCGCAATGCGCATATTTATGCTGCCAATCAAATGCTGCGAAGATTTGGGATGAACCCACGTCCGCCTCACGAAGCTGAATGGCGTGACAAATTAAAATTTGTTGTCGGGAAGGGTGTACTAGCCGTCAAACGACTACGCGGCTACCAGCCACCACCAGGTTTTTTGTTCGATGAGACATGAAAATTATGCACAACTGAATGCGGCCATCCGGCGCACTTGTCTGCCGCATGTCAACGTAAGATCGGCTGAACAGCACGCAAATAAATTTTTAATAATGCCAACTTCCATTCAGGCACACCCGATGCGCGATATTTGTCAATATACCAATCGCCCCGTCGACACCAGTTCGATTTATCGAGCGCACTTTCTGCAACTGAAATACTGGTGCCTCGCATTTTTGTGGCATGCCACCAGCCCGCAGGAATAAATAGTGTATCTCCTTCGCCTATGGTCAATCGAATCGGCGATGCTTTCGCAACGTTGGGGAATTTAAGCTGGTCAAAGGCGTTGAAATCTTCGATCAATGATTTGTTTGGATACGCCGGGCTTTGATAAAGATAAGGCGTATCTTCAGGCGCATACAGCACAAAATCTTTCTCTCCGCGAATTTGCGAGATAAAAACGTGAAGATAAGAGTAATCCCAGTGTAGCTGACCAAACCCGCTGCCAGCGCCACCAATAAAAAGGGCTTTGATGCCTTTACTAATTCGCATGGAGCGCGGCAGCCAGCGGCTAGTAAGCAGATTGGTACGTGTAAACCGCAGCTCGCCAATATCGGGCATCAGCTCCGGGAATTGCTCATCTATCTTTACTTCTTTAAGATATGGGGCTGATTCAGAACCACAGCCCATCGTTGTGATGAACTCTCCGAGATTCCACTGTTTTTCAGAAAAACGTAATCTTTTTCCTGGAAATTGGTTTGCAAAATAATCAAGGCTCCATTTTTTCCTGGCCGGCCATTGCTCAATACACCCGGAAATAACCAGTGGGACCTGTGCAGGCAAAAATTGCGAACGGAATAATGAATCCGATATGTCAGCAACACGCTCAACTTCTGAAATCATGCGGTTTACCTCAAACAAGATTGATAAATTGGATTGACCATTACAATCAGCGCAACCCCATTAGTCCAGACGGATCCGCCAATAATGCAATTTCTGCGAGCGTGATGGGCGTCAGATTTAAACTGAATGCGCTGTTCATGGCTTCAATACTGCGGCGCGCCCAGAGCGCATTGTAAACAACACCACCGTGATCATCAGCGAGAACAGCGTTTCGGGGATCGTCACCGCGTGTATTGGCGACTGATGCTGCGCCGCCCAGGTTTACGCTTTTATAGGCCGGTTTTCCGTTGACATCGCGGGAACCCCAATGTTCGCGAAACCAGCTTCGCGCATCAATGAAAGTGATGTTGGGATTCGCAGCACATAGGCTGAGCAAACCTGTGTCGAAAATATCAAGCGCCGCAGCGATATTGGCAAGCTCAGCAGGCGTTGTCCATCGCTCAAAATTGCCTGCAATATTCGCGTTGTCAAAAATACCCGCCACTATGAAACGAGTGTGGGTATGTGACGCGGCGATGAGCGAGATTGCCTGCCGATGAGCTTCCACACACGCCAATATCTCAGCGCGAATTTGCGGTGTCACACCCGATTTCGCATAACGGTCAAGCGACTCATTTTGGCCAATCGTGTTCACACCAATCTGAATCATCACCACGCCCCGCCGCCACTGCTCCGGGACACGATTCATCTCGGCAAGCAGTCTGGGCACCTGTCGATAATAGCCAGTCATCAGATCTGCGCACTCGGCACCAGAAACAGCAAAGTTATAGCGAAAATCCAGCTTTCTCGGAGCACGCCCACCCAGCCCTAGCCAGTCAAGCGTTTCAGCAATCTTGATCGGCGCACCCCACACGCCCCATGTGCCCTGATTGACTTGGCTACTACGCAACTTATCAAGCACTTCGCTCCATTGTAGTGTGGTTGCACGAAATTTGCCGCCACGTTTGCCAGAGGCCAAGGGAATAAGAATGGTGTCCTGGTAAGCGTGGCTGTCGGAGTCGCCCAGAACGGCCAGTGGAATAACGCCCGTCAGTGCCTCATTGTCGGCGGGCATAAGCTTGAAGAAAAATATTGCCACAAGCCCAAGTACAAGCACAAGCCCAACCAACAGCAGGATTGCGGATGTCGCAATCATGGTTCGTCTTTTCAATTTTCTTCACGCGCCGTTGAAAACTGCGCAGCCCATTGCGTCATGCAAGCCACAAGCTCGGTCTGCGCGGCCAGCCGCGTCGCAGTGTGATCTACATCGAGCAGGAATGCAGTCTCTACCTGATCGGTAATGCCAAATGATTTGAACGCATCTTTAAACTGATCGGCGTAGTTGTAGTGCTCGAAGCCGCTGCCCGCATAGATCAAAAATATTTTAGTGCCGCGATTGAGCAGCGTGCGCAGGCCAAATGCAAATTCTGCTTTCAACGGTCGATACGCGAAAAAACCAATACTGCTCACAACACGCTCGGTTTTAGGTGCTGTAGGTTTGCGTAATAATGTAAGCGCATTCGATATGGATCGGAAACCTATGCCGACTCCGCGCTTGATAATGGCGGTCATTGAGCCATACTTTTTCAGGCGAAATGTGATGCGCCTCATTTGGGCTTTGTAGGTCGGATATTTAAACGTATCAAACATGGCAACACCTGCAACACGCTCATCAACCAGCGCCGCTGAATAGCTGTGCACCGCACCAGAACACACACCATACAAAACAAAGCGGCGCACGCCGGTCGCCACCGTGAGCGCATCCATGGCATCCTGTATGTCCAATACGGTTTGTTCGGCAAATGAAATTTTCCCACCGGCGCGCGCACTATCGCCCAGACCAGCGAGATCGAAACGAATGGACGGAATGCCGAGCGCCACCAGCGCGCGTGCAATCGTCACGTTGGTGCGATGCACACCCACACGATGAACCACCCCTGCATTGAAAAAAATAAAACCCGTATCGGCATGAGGTAACGCATTAGGCAATGGCGTGGCGATGGTCGCAATCAAACCCGCATTTTTGCCGAAGATAATTGAGTGCTCGATCATCGCGCAACCGCCGTCACATCTTGGGTGGAGCTGTTTGCGAAGCGCGCTAAAATTTGTTGCAGCACCTCACCTGGCACAGTTGCCGCGTTCATCATCTCATCAGCAGTCCAGATTATAGGTTTATCGATGGATGCGCTGAACGTTTCAATACCGCGTGCGGCAAGCCTTTTTGTCAACTCAGCTTCCATATTGCTATCGGCAATCCTGGCACGAGAAATGACACTGGAAAAAATATCAATGGCTGACGCTTGAACGCTTGAAAATGAATCGAGCGTCAGAGAATTTAGCTCGGCACGGAAAGAATCCGTGAGTGGAAAACCGAGTGCTTCCTGACCCGATTCATGCACAAACTTATCACGCAAAGCAAGGTCATATACGCCACGAGAACCGTATGCATCCTGAAGCGCCAATGTGTGTGCATGTGCGAGCCCGGTCAGGTAATTTGCGCCATCGATAACCGGCTCCCACAATATCAGGCGATGCGGCGATACCGAAGCTTTTGTTGAAGCGAGCGCAGCAATGGTGGCACCCAACCTTAACCCGATCCAGCAACGGCGAGTACAGCCGCTACGCTGCACAATCTCGTTATCAGCAGTGGAGAGGTCATCAACCAACCCGCCGATACGCACCTCATCGCCATCGCCCGCCGAATCGCCTGTACCAAAATAATCAAAACGCAAGACATGAAAACCATCTCGACACAAGCGGTCAGCCAACACTTTAAAGAGGCGATGACTGCGAATTGCTTCCTGCCCGAATGGGTTGCACAAAACAATACATTCATTGCGCGGGCTGTCTTGCGACGCTGGCTGGTACAAGCCAAAAAGCTGCCTGTTCGCTGCTCCAAAACGAATCGGGATCAAGTGCGCTCTTTCGTTATCTATGGCTCGTTGTCGTGAAAAGTGGATACGTTTTTATTTCGACCTCGTCCGCTAAACACGACGAAAATAAAACCCGTGATAGCCTTCTAGCGAATGCTCAGGATAAAACTGAATCATGCAGCGCTTATCCGGATTGATCCAATGATCCACCATCGAATAACCGAGTGCCTGCACGCTTTCAATAAAATCAAAAATTGCAGTGATGCGGTATGGACAAAATGCGGTGCCGATACTTTGGAGCGTAAAGTATGAAAGCGTTTCGTGCAAGGGCGTTAAATTCAGAATGATGTGATGCGGCGGCACAGCAAGTTTTTGCAATCTGGCAGCAAGCGTATCAGGCAAGTATTGGAGCGAGCCCTGCGCCATCAAAATATCCACACCGCTGGCACCGGCGAAATCATCACTGAACGTTAAACTATGATCCCGATCATTGTCTGAAGCCCAGCGACGACCTTGCTCCATGACAGCAGGCACATCGTGAACTGCCCAGCGCAGCGTTTGTGGGTAATGCAAATATTTACGATAGGCGTAATAGCTCACGCCAATATGACCGCCAAGATCAAAACAATTTGCGTAACCCTCAGCAAACAGTTTTTGCAACCAAAACATCACCGGATAGTCCGTCGGATAAATTTTTCGGCTGCGTTCAACATACATCGCGGCGGCATCAGTGTTGTCGTAGCCGGTTGGCCGTGTGTTTGGCGCGCTGCGCCCAGCTTCCGCAAAAGTCGGAAACACGCCACGGAATAAATTTCGATTTTGATTGTTTTCAAAAACGCGATCATATTGCCGCCGCGCGACATCGCGCAACAACGGTAAATCAGCAATTCGATCAAGCACGCGGTGCGCTCTCGCGAGTGAAATCATTACAACATCTCCCAAATACAGCGGCAAAAAAATATTGTCCGCCGCAATTAAAGTCGTTTACTGGTGCGCCTTTTCAGCCATTTTTGCTTTATAAGTGCCGTCAAATATAGGCTTTTCTATTGCCACGATATCGGATAATAGCTGTTGGAATGCTTTGTCTGCATAGTCAAAATGCGATACACGACCCAATTCTCCGATGACCGCAAGTGACGCAATCGAATTGGTATTGTGTGCGCTGTCGATCATGGACACCGCGATTGTTTGCGTGCCGCAATTTGCGGGTGGTACGATTTTTTTGTCTGCGCCATCCAGCCCAACATGTATTGAGTTTGCGTCGAGGGTGAGGCCGGTGCCCAACGCTTTTAACACAGCTTCTTTTTGCGTCCAGCACGTAAAAAACGCCGGCACCAGCGACTCGGAAGCGAGCGCCTGAAATTGCGTATTTTCCTGTTCTGAGAAAACTGATTTTGCGAATGTCCGAATATCTTTCGGCGCACGCAAAATTTCAATATCAATACCGATATCATGCACACCACCAATGGCGAGAAGCGCCAAATGTTCCGAGTGCGCCATGTTGAACCCGATGTGCGTACCGCCACTGGAACCAGGTTTCAGGCGGGGCTTGCCGTTTGGTCCGTACGCAATCGCCACTGCATCTCCGCCAATACCCAGACAGTCACCGAGGATGCATCGCATCGCGTAACGACCACAGATGAACCGGTCGCGATGATGAGCAAAGACAAAGCGTTCAGCGCGCGCTATTTCATCGCGCGAAAGAACGCTCGCAAAATCTGGCGGTCGCCCGGCATCAAGATCGATATGCCAGACGTGAATTTCGTTGTCAGTGGGCAATGAAGACGGGAATAGTTTCATATGGTCGAGATAAAGTTCAGTCAAACTTTTGCGTTGACTTTTGACCCAACCAGCTTCGAAAAGAATCGGCGAGCTCCGCTGACTTTTTTCGCCTCCTCAACAATGGTTTGGTCATAGCCGCGCGCAATCTGCATCAGTGTTTCGAACACAAAGCGTCCAGGGTTCACGCGCTTTCCGGTTGCCTTTTCCATTAGCTGGATGGCCTGCATGGCCAGTAAGGAATGACCGCCAAGGTCAAAAAAATTATCGTCAGCGTAGACCTGACCGACCTTCAAAAGATCAGCCCATATTGCTGCTAATGTTTTTTCCATTTCAGTTTGTGGGGTTGGCTGCTGGCGGCGCTTGACAGACTCTTCTTGTTGCACTGGCAACGGTAGTGCGGCCCGATCAATTTTGCCATTGGGCAGCTGCGGCAGGCTTTCAAGAAAAACAAACTGCTGCGGCAGCATGTAGCCGGGCAGCAGGGAACGTAAATACTCTCGCAGCACTGGCAGCACCGCAGTGTTTGCCTCGGTGCTGCTTTGGATATTTTCCGCAACGCAGTACGCAACCAGCCTTACATCATCAATCGTATCTTCGCGAACGATAACCACTGCCGATGCGACGGTATGGTGCGTCGCGAGCGCTTCTTCGATTTCACCCAGCTCGATCCGGTGGCCGCGAACCTTGACTTGAAAATCAAGCCTGCCCAAATGTTCGAGCAGACCATCAGCGCGCCAGCGCCCGCGATCACCAGTGCGGTAAAGGCGCGCATTCGGTCTCTGCGAAAACGGGTCAGGAATGAAACGTTCAGCCGTGAGTTCGCCACGATTAAGATAGCCCGATGCCACACCCGCTCCCCCGATCCAGATTTCGCCGGCAACACCAATCGCGCATTTGCGGCTCGACCGATCAAGAACATGAATTTCGGTGTTGGCAATGGGACGGCCTATCGAAATCCCTTGTTCCGGGTTTTCAACTCGCCAACACGTTGACCAGACCGTGGTCTCCGTAGGGCCGTACATATTCCATAGCTCAATTCCAGCATCAAGCAGACGCGTTGCCAGCTCGCGCGGCAGCGCTTCGCCGCCAACCAGCCCTTTGAATGACAGCCCGCCGTGCCAGCCGGTATCAAGCAGCATGCGCCAGGTCGCCGGTGTGGCCTGCATGGCCGTGGCTTTGCTCATCGCCATTAATTGCTTGAGCGCGTGACCGTCCTGCGCTTGATCGCGACTTGCCAAAACAATTTGCGCACCCACGCTAAGCGGCAGTAAAAGCTCTAGCACGGCGATGTCAAATGAGAGCGTTGTGACCGCGACCAACACATCATCACTCGAGAGTCCCGGCTCGCGCTGCATACTGCCCAGAAAGTTCACCACCGCCGAATGCGGTATGCGCACACCTTTCGGTTTACCGGTGGAACCGGAGGTGTAAATGACATAAGCAATATCGTCCGTCGGCGATGCTTGCCTGGACGTCATTAGCGGCGCAGATGATGCCAATGAGATTGTTGCAGCGTCGATATCCAGCAGCAGAATTTGCGGACAAGTTAGACGTGTTCGCGCCAGCACCGCTTCTTCGCTAATGAGTAGGCTCAGTGCGGCATCTTCCACCATGAACAAAAGGCGATCCAGCGGATACATGGGATCAAGCGGTACATAACCTGCGCCACTTTTCAGCACGGCAAGCAGTGCCACCAACATATTGATACCGCGCTCAACCAGCAAGCCCACTAGCTGACCCGGGCCGATTCCTCGGCCATGCAGCATTTGGGCAAGCTGGTTAGCGCGCGCATCAAGCTCGCCATACGAAATGGATTGTGTATTAGCACTTGCCGCAATCAATTGCGGCGTTGATTTCGCATGCTGCTCAAACTTTGCATGTGCTCTTTCGGTCGCATCAAACTCGGCAAAGGTACTGTTCCACGCCTGAAGAAGCCTGGCCTCGGCTGGAACCGGGAGAATTTTTTTCAGTTCATGGCGAGGATCAGCGATCATCACTCGGAGCAGATAAACAAATCGGTCTCTCAACAATTCGGCGCTGCGCGCAAGCATGATGTCAGCGTTATAGCTCAGGCCGAACTGAAGCCGACCGGGCAAATCAACGCACCACAGACTCAAATCGGTGGTGATACCAGGCTCTTTCGCCTCGATGCGCTCATGCTGCAAGCTGCCCCATGTGCGGGCGCGATGACGCGCGTCCTGATACGAAAACATCGCCTGAAAAATTGATGAGCGGCTGTTGTCGCGGGCCACCTTTAATTCACGCACCAGTTGTTCTATCGGCACATCCGGATGAGCCAATCCATCGAGAACGCTGTCACGCACTGTCCTGAGCAGGCTTGCGAACGAATCACTTTCATCAATCTGCATCCGCAGCGGAATCGCATTAACAAAGAAACCCATCACGGACTCAAGCTCTGCGGCCATGCGTCCTCGAACGGGTGTGCCAATCACAATATCCTTTTGCCCTGTCAGCTCAGCCAATAGCGCGCTCGATAGCGCCAATAACGCCATGAAAATAGTGCATTCATGTTGCGTGGCGAGATAGCGCAGACGCTCAATATCGTCACCTTCAATGGCAACCCATGTTGTGCTGCCCTGCCCCGTCATTGCTGAGGGCCGGGGCAGATCCAGCGGTATCGCCAGCGGCTCGATATGCCCGCTCAGACGCTCTTTCCAATGGTCCACTTCTGCGGCCATGTGCGAAGTCTGCATCCAGTCACGCTGCCAGGCAGAAAAATCGCCGTAGGTGACGGCAAGCGCCGGGAGGGGTGGCGTTTGCTTCAGGCGATATGCCTCGTAAAGCGGCCCCATTTCGTCGTAGAGCAAATCGAATGACCAGCCATCCCAAATAATGTGATGCGCCATAAAGAAGAACACATATTCGTGCTCATCCAGACGAAATAATTTCGCCCGAAAGAGCGGTGGCTTCGCCAGATCAAACGGCTGCTTAATCAGCGCGTCGAGCATCTCGTCCAACACGCGTGAGCGCGATTCCATGCCGACCGTGCGCAAGTCATCAACTGGCAGCAGGTTTACGTCCACCTCGTCTAGAATAATTTGCATCACCTCATCATCAACCATCCCGATAATCGTGCGCAGAACATCCTGCCTGCGCACCATCTCGGCGAATGCATGCTGAAATGCCCGCTCGTCGAACTGTCCGCACAATCGGTGTGCTGAGGGCGTGTTGTGGAAATTTTTACCGGGGTCTAACGCTTCCAGAAACCAAACGCGCTGCTGCATGGCTGACAGTGGTGCGACTTTGCGATCCATGCGCCGCAGAATTGTAATTAGACTCGTACCTGATTTCTTCGCGTCCTCAATCCAGATCGCCAGCGCTTCACTGGTTGGCGCACTAAAGACGGCACGCAACGGCATTTGTACCGCGTTGATTTTGCTGAGTCTCGTCGCGAGCTGTGCTGCGAGCAGTGAATGACCTCCCAACGAAAAAAAGTTATCCCGCACGCTCATGCCAGGCAAGCCGAGTAGTCTTTCCATCTCGGCCAGCACAGTTTTTTCCAGTGCTGTTCGCGGTGCCAAAAACTCACTAGCCAGGGGCAAGTCAGCTAAAGGTTTGGGTAGTGACTTTCGATCAACCTTGCCATTATTCAACAAGGGAATGTGCGGGAGCGTCACAAAATGCTGCGGGATCATGTATTCCGGCAGCGTCCGTTTCAGATGCGCGCGCAATGCATCATCATCATTTTTAGCACTCGGCGCATTCACCACATAGGCGACCAAACGCACATCACCCGGCTGGTCTTCGCGGGCAATCACCACGGCGCGCGCAAGGCCGGGCGCGGCAGCAAGACAGGCCTCGATTTCACCCAGCTCAATTCGATAACCGCGCACCTTGACCTGAAAATCGAGGCGGCCCATGTGCTCAATATTGCCGCCGTCGCGCCAACGCCCGCGATCACCGGTGCGATAAAGTTTGGCACCTGTAGTGCTCGAAAATGGATCGGCAATAAAACGTTCTGCGGTCAGGTTGGGGTTATTCAAATAACCTAAGGTCACGCCGTTACCCCCAATCCAGATTTCACCCGGCACACCAATCGGGCATGGCTGACGCTGTTCATCCAACACCCACACAGAAGTGTTTGCAATAGGCTGACCGATGGTAATAGCGGCATTGGCGTCGGTAACGCGAGTGCATGTTGACCACACCGTGGTTTCGGTCGGCCCGTACATATTCCACAGCACCACCCTGGCTTCAAGTAACTTTTTCGCCAGCTCATTGGTGAGCGCCTCACCGCCGCACAGCGCCTTAAATCCATTCGCGCCAGCCGGAGCGCGCCAGCCTGAATCAAGCAACATGCGCCAGGTTGCTGGCGTGGCCTGCATGGTTGTCGCCTCGCTTGCCTTAATCAGATTCGTCAGCAACGTGCCATCGCCCGCCTGTTCGCGACTGGCGAGAATAATTTCGGCACCGACCGACAAAGACAAAAATAATTCATTCACTGCGATATCAAATGACAGCGTGGTGACCGCCACGATGCGATCACTTGCGTTCATGCCCGGCTCACGCGCCATCGTTTCCAGAAAATTCACGACCGCACGGTGAGGAACCAGCACCCCTTTCGGTTTGCCGGTGGAGCCTGATGTGTAAATGACATAGATAGGATCTTGTGGCTTCGCAGATTTGGCATCTGACGGAATATCGGCTGAAGATTGCGCCTTAAGCAACGACGCATCTTCATCCAGTGACAGCGTTTGTGCGCGGGGAAACGCCAGTGCATTGGCAATCGATGCATGCGTTACCAGTGCATCCAATTTCGCATTCTCGACCATGTATTTCAGACGATCATGCGGATAGGTCGGATCAAGCGGCACATAGGCAGCGCCCGCTTTTAAAATCCCCAGCATCGATGCAACCATATCCGGGCCGCGATCAACGTGCAGCCCCACCAACGAGCCTGATGCCACACCCAAATCACGCAGGCAACGTGCAATGCGATTGGCGCGCTCATTGAGCTCGCCATATGTCAGCCGCTGATCCGCCCAGCGCAATGCAGCGCGGGTGGGCGATAGTTGCGCATGTTTTTGAAACAGCTCATGAACACAGGCATCGTGCGAGAAAGATTGCGCAGTGCTGTTCCACTGATGGATGAGTGTCGTATCGTGCGTGCTCACAACCGGCAATCGACCTACCTCGGTGTCTGCTGATTGCGCCAATGCGCGCAGCAGACTCTCGTAGGCGAGAAGCCAGCGCTGAATGGTTTTTTCAGTAAATAAATCCGAGTTGTACTGGCATTCCAGCTTTAAACCGCCATTGACTTGTACAGCATTGATAAACAATTCAAAATTTTCAAAGCTGCGCGGCACACTCGCAAAATCAACATTCAGATTCGTAAATCCGACCGTGTTTGCGTCCAGCGCCTGGTCGAGATTAAACATCACACTCACCAGCGGCAGCCGACTGGGATCGCGAGGCAGCGCCAGTTTTTTCAATAAGGTGCCAAAGGTATAGCCCTGATGCTCGGAGGCATCCAGCATGGCGGTTTGCGCGCTG
>JANXWW010000028.1 GCA_025350945.1 Burkholderiales bacterium | reverse complement strand
CAGCGCGTTCAGGCGGCGCGCGACGGTGGCGACAATGGAAGCGTCATAACGTGATTCGCGCGAGACGGATTTCCAGGTGCTCAAAATCACCTCACGATTGGCCGGTTTTGACTTGAGCAAATTGAGTTCAGCGTTTAGGCGAATTTGCTGCGCAGCCGGTGCGGGCATCAGGCCAGCACGCGTGAGTGGGCCTAACGTGGCAAGGACTTCCTCCCACTCTTTTTCGGCCATCTCGGCTTCGACTTTCATTTTTAATACACCGGGATTTTTGGGCGCATTGACGGCCAAGTCTTTCAACAGCGGCAGCGCATCATGCGCTCGTCCTTCGGCGAGCAACATGTAGGCTTTCGACGCATCACGCATCTCAATGGATTTCACGTCGCGAATGCGCTCCAGATACGGCACCGCTGCATCGATATTGCCGCCCTCATGCGCCGACCATGCGGCCACCGCCGCGGCCAAATCGCGCGTGCCTTCATGCGCCATTTCAGCTGACATGGCGATGCGTGCATGACGTTCTGCATCGCGAAACTGGCCCGAAAAAAGTGCTTTCATGCTGGCATAAAGTGCGGTGCGCGATTTGGCCCGCTCGCGCTCATGCTTTTTCGATTTCAAGGCGCGCGGCAAACGCATCGCGCTGCGGGTAAGCCTGAGCAGCGCATAAGCCACGACAAACATTACCAACGTGAGTAACGCAAACAACATCACCGATAGCTCAATCCGGTACGGCGGCACGACAAACACCACATAGCCGCTGCC
This sequence comes from Burkholderiales bacterium, assembly GCA_025350945.1. GTDB lineage: Bacteria > Pseudomonadota > Gammaproteobacteria > Burkholderiales > Usitatibacteraceae > UKL13-2. The sequence goes on along the minus strand of JANXWW010000028.1, from coordinate 5,066 downwards.
ATAGCGCCCCGCCAGCGCGAGCGCAACCGCCAGCGTGCCGAGTGCTAACACCCATAGCGTCCAGCGAATGGGGCGCGATGTCACGATCACATTACCGCTGCGGGCGCTCGCGCGCAGCACGGGCGGCGCGCGCAGCGTTGAGGCTGACGGTGATATCGGGCACAGAAATCGATACCGGATTTTCTTGAAGCTGCTTTAACATCGCGAGCGAATTAATATTTACCTTGGCTTTCGGATCAAAATATTTCGTCAGCATATCGCGGGCAATTTTGAGATCTTCTTTGTAATTAATATCATCACGCGCAATCAAGGCAGTGCGCGCCGAGAGCAAACGCAGCTTCAGATTTTCGCGCAGAAAATAACTTTGCTGCGGTGACAGTAGCGCGGGGTCCCCATTGTCGAGTTTACGAATGCGCACCAGTTGCTGCATCTCGAACCAGACATCTTTACCGATGCGGGCGACCACGCCATCGTCGTCAGATTTGGCGCGTGTCTCGCGCTCGCCCGGCGCTTGCGCGTCGGGCAACGTCAGCGGCAGGGTCGGCGCTTGCGCCATCAAATTATCAAGCTTCAAGCTCACGCCTTGCGCATCAATCAAGGGAATGGCTTTCAAGCGTTCCATGTCCTGCGTAATCGCGCGGCGTAATTGCACCACCTGCAATTTGTCGGCGCGCGCGAGTCGCTGATCGGCTGCCTGCAATGCAATCAAGGCTGCGCGCACATTGCCAGCCAGGGTTAATTCGCGGCTCGCAATATTTAATGTCTGCTCAACTTCTGCAAGCAGCCAATCATCCGGCGCGCGCGCCAGCTCGCGATACATTTCTTCGAGTGCGACGCGCTGCCCCTGAAACTCGGCGAGCTTGCCTTCCAGCAACGCCACACGGTTTTGCGATTCGCGCAAATCGCGCACAATCTGCTCGGTGCGGATCGATGTATCTTTCAGTAAATTGGTTTGTTCCCCCAGCTTGGTGCCGACATTGAGCTGCAGCTCGCTGGCAGTTTGTCGCGATTCCCACAAAGCACCCACACTCGCCGCGAGCGCCACCAGCGCAATCACCAGCGCCACTGACGATAGCAGGCTGCGCTTGGCAGATGCGGGCTTGGCGTTGTTGTTTACTGCGGCAGAAATATCGGGTTCGCTCATGTTTAATTTGTTGGAGAATGCAGTACGGGTAGCACTGCAGGTAACAGTACGGGTTTAAGGTTCAACAATGCCGCGAGTAGCGGCTCTCCGCCCATCGGCACCACCGACACTTTGCTAAATCCCATTTTGAGTGCCGCCTCGGCGACGCGTGGATGCGGAACCAACATCATACATTCGCTTAAGCCCTTGGCCATATTTGCATCGGTCAAATTCACGACAAGACTTTGCAACGTTTCCACACTCAGCACCGAAAACGCGTGAATTTTGCGCTGATTCAGTTCTCCTCTTAGTTCAGATCGTAACGCTTGGTCGGCAAGTATGGAGCGCCGTACATAGCACTCCAGCATCGAGACGCTGGCCCCTCTTGTTTTAAGCGTTTGCTTCAAATGCGTGCGACCGCCGCTTTCACTAATGCCGCGCACGATCACAATTTTGTGGCCTTGCACATTTTGTAGCGCAGGCAAAGCCAGCAGCGCTTCGCTATCGTTGCCCTGCGCAGGCGACTGAATATTAGTCAGACCATGAGCTTGAAGCCTTAACCTTGAGGCGGTCGCACGGCCAATCGCAAAAATCGCCGCCCCACTTGGGAATCCACCACGGTTCTCAATCGCGGCAACACCATGCTCAGCCGCATTGGCGCTGACAAAAATGATGGCGCTGGCCGCACTTAAATCAGCACGTGAAAAATGTTCGTCAATGATGACATCCGGCAGTGGTTCAATTTCGAGCACGGGAAAAGAAATCGCGCGCGCACCAAATGATTCAAACCACGCGGCACTGGCGCTAGCTTGCGCACGCGGACGCGTGACCACCACCGTCAAGCCGCTCAAGTCGGCGATTTTCTTGTCTGGATTTTGCGCAGAAGTTGACATCGCCAAATCATTGCTTAACTTTGTTGCCGTTGCAAGGTCGCCAAAATTTCATTGGCACCTTGCTCAATTAATAATTTCCCCAGTGCTGCACCCACCGCTTCCGGGTCTTTGATCGATCCGGTTACAGCATCGCGAATCACGCGCGAGCCGTCGGGCAACGCGACAAAGCCTTCCAGCTTAAGTTTGCCATCAACAATCTGCCCACGTCCGCCCAGTGGTACATCGCAACTGCCCGTTAATGCTCGGCCCAGCGCACGCTCGGCTGCGACAATCGCAGTGGTCGCGCTACTCGCAAACGGTGCCAACCATGCCGCCACGTCAGCTCGATCTGCGCGATATTCAATGCCCAAGGCACCCTGCGCAATCGCCGGAATAAAGCGCACATCGTCTAATTCAGTTTTTATGCGCGTTTCAAAACCTAACCGTTTCAAGCCCGCTGCCGCCAAAATAATGGCGTCAAATTCCCCATCATCCAATTTTTTCAAGCGCGTATTTACATTGCCGCGCAAGGGTTCAATCCTCATTTCCGGAAAATGATGTCGCAATTGGCTTTCGCGACGCAAGCTCGAGGTGCCAACAATCGCGCCCTTTGGCAACTCTTCCAGCGACTGATAGCGATTCGATACAAACGCATCGCGTACATTCTCACGCGCGCCCACAATGGTGGCGGCAAAGCCATTCGGCAGCGTCATTGGCACATCTTTCATCGAATGTACCGCGATATCTGCGCGGCCTTCTTCAATGGCCACCTCAAGCTCCTTGATGAAGAGCCCTTTGCCGCCGATCATCGCGAGTGGCTTATCGAGAATCTGATCGCCCTTGGTGGTCATACCGATAATTTCAACTTTGCAGCCTGTGTGCATCTCGCGCAATTGCGCGGCCACCCATTCGCTTTGCACCATGGCGAGCGCACTTTCGCGGGAGGCGATTCGAATCAGCTTGGGTGGAGCAGTCGCAGAAGGTTTAGTCATGGCAGCAGATGCAGAAAAAATGGAGTCAAATACTAGCACGTAGCTCGCAACAAACTCACTGGCAGCTAATACAGTTCATACAGCTCATTGGCTACTTAGAATCCACGTTGATAAGAATCACGTTTTGCTGCACTGCGGTAGAATGAAATTATTTCGCTATTAGATCGTCTTGTGTTTGCACTCCGTTGTCTATTTTCAACCTTCAAAATTGAATTGATCCATGGCACTCAACCCCGCCTATCTGCCGCCTGCCAAATCTACCCGCAAGGGTGATGTGTTGCCGTTTCCGCTGGCTAAAAAATCCAGCGGCGATGCTGATGATACCGCCAATGAAGAAGGCAGCAGCACGCGGCTGCGCGAAATTCCGTACAACTACACATCCTTTTCGGATCGCGAAATTGTTATGCGTTTGTTGGGCGACGACGCGTGGCAAATTTTGCTGGATTTGCGCGGTGAGCGCAAAACTGGCCGCAGTGCGCGCATGTTGTACGAAGTGCTGGGCGATATCTGGGTGGTGGAACGTAATCCGTATTTGCAGGACGATTTGCTCGATAACCCAAAGCGCCGCGCGATGCTAATCGAGGCGATGCGTCATCGTTTGCGTGATATCGAGCAGCGACGCGAAGTGGACGCCGATGCACAAAATGAAACACTAGCAACAGAGCGGTCTCGCAAGGTAATTGTGCTGCTTACCCGCGCCAATCGGGCAGTTGATAAATTCGAAGCTGAATTCCGCGAGACCTGGGATTTCCGCAAAAAAGTTGAGCGCCGACTGGGCAAAATTACCCGTCGCGACAATATTGCGTTCGATGGTTTGGCGCGCGTCTCACACGTCACCGACGCAACCGACTGGCGCGTCGAATACCCGTTCGTCGTGCTTTATCCCGACACCGAAGAAGAATGCGCGCCGATGGTGGCGGCTTTAATTGAACTTGGGCTCACCATCATTCCGCGTGGCGGCGGCACCGGCTACACCGGCGGCGCGATTCCACTCACCAAAAATTCGGCAATTATCAATACCGAGAAATTGGATCAACTCGGCAAAGTTGAACGCATCGCGCTACCCGGTTTGAGCGAACCCGTGGCCACCATTCACTGTGGCGCTGGCGTGGTCACGCGTCGCGCGATGGAAGCCGCTGAAGCAGCGGGCCTGGTCTGGGCATGTGATCCAACCAGTGCGGATGCCAGCTGCGTGGGCGGCAATGTGGCAATGAATGCGGGCGGCAAAAAAGCCGTGCTGTGGGGCACCGCACTCGATAATTTAGCCTCGTGGAAAATGGTCGACACCAACGGCGACTGGATGGAAATTGAGCGCCTCGAACATAATCTCGGCAAGATTCACGATGTCGCGATGGCGAAATTTCGCGTGCGCCATTTTGATCCGAGCGGCAAGACATTGAAGTCAGAAGAAACGCTGAAAATCCCCGGTGCCGCTTTTCGCAAAACCGGTTTGGGCAAGGACGTCACCGACAAATTTTTAAGCGGGCTTCCGGGTATTCAAAAAGAAGGTTGCGACGGCATCATCACGTCCGCCCGATTTATTTTGCATCGCATGCCCAAACATATTCGCACGGTGTGTCTGGAATTTTTTGGTGCAGTCAAAGAAGCGGTGCCGTCTATTGTCGAGATTAAGGATTATCTGGACACCAGCAACAAAGCGATTCTGGCAGGGCTGGAGCATCTGGACGAACGCTATCTGAAAGCGGTTGGCTACGCCACCAAATCACGACGCAATCAGCGGCCAAAAATGGTGTTGATCGGCGATATCGTTTCGGATGACGAGAACGCAGTAATGGAAGCGGCGAGCCAGGTGGTGCGCTTGGCCAATGCGCGCCATGGTGAAGGTTTTGTCGCCGTCACACCGGATGCGCGCAAAAAATTCTGGCTGGATCGTGCGCGCACGGCAGCGATTGCAAAACACACTAACGCATTCAAAATTAACGAAGACGTGGTGATTCCGCTGGATCGTCTTGGCGATTATTCGGACGGTATTGAGCGTTTGAATATTGAGCTGTCGATCAAAAGTAAAATTCGCCTGCTTGATGCGCTTGACCAATTGTTCAAAACCAATCTGCCGCT
>JANXWW010000002.1 GCA_025350945.1 Burkholderiales bacterium | reverse complement strand
CGGCAAATACCTCACCAGAGTCAGTAGCGGAACAAACATGGTGAAGCTGGAACCCAATATCGCGAAGGTATTCACCAATGCCGACGCGGTGAACGCGGCGCTTCAATCGGTCATTGAAATAGCGAAGCTGACCCATGCAGGCCGAGCACCGAAACGCAAATCGGCATAGCAGTGCAGTCAGGCTGATCACGCAATACGTGGTGCCCGCATGCGGCTGAAATCGCGCACTGTGGCTGGTGGCGGCATCAACGAAATTACCGCCTACGATTCGGCCTTTTGTGTAGTGGGCACCTTGGCAGGGTATTTTCTGTCTCGAAAAATGCAAAAACGTAGTAAGCGTCCGATCTAAACCGTCTTGACTTTACGGTTCTCGATTGAGCAAGGCCAAATAACCATGTTCCGTGGCAACGGGGCCAGGTCTTGCAGTAGCGTATTCATCAAATTGATGTCTTCTTTAAACAGAGAAGACTCTTCCTTACCCGCTGTTGCGGGTGATCTTTTTTAGCCGCTGCTGTTAACGTTGTTGATTACCGCGCGCGACCCTTTCTCTCAATTCTCGTTCCCTTCGCCTCCTTTGGTGCACGCTCCTCCGGCACCGTAAAGCCAATCGGCCGTTTCGGTGCGACGGGTGGATTCGGCGGTGCCATCAACTCCCTGAGCGTATCAATCAGCCCCGCGATGGCCTGATCGTGGCTGCCCAGCTTGCGCTCAACCCGCTGCTCCAGCGCGCGCAACTGTCGCGCCAGATCCTTGTTGGATGCCAACAATTCCCGCTGCTGCACAAAGGCGCGCACTACATACACGCTCACATCAATCGCCCGTGCGCTATTCAGAAGACTCGCCGCCATGATTGCGCCGTGCTCGGTGAACACATACGGCAGATATTTGCGGTGCTGACCCCGACCACTCTTTAGGGTCACAAATTGCGACCTTAAAGAGTCCCACTCGGCTGACGTCAGTGACAACATAAAATCGGTCGGGAACTTGGCGAGATTACGTTTCACCGCTTGATTGAATTGCTTGGTCGGCACCTCATAGAGTGCAGCCAGACCTGAATCCAGAATCACCTTCTGTCCGCGCATGATGAAGATACGCTCAGCAATGAGTTCGGCGGGAACAAAGACCACGCGGGCGTCTTGGCTCATGCTCGGCATAGCTGCTGGACGAAAAGCTGGCGGCTTTCCTCACCATGTTTGGTATCTATGTTATTCATTCTGTCGCATTTTATTTTTTAAGAAATATCATCATAAATGAGATAGCTTTGCATCACGCGAAGTTGATGCAAATTAGGCAACTGGCACTGAAGATGATGCAAAAGCCAGTGTCAAGCATTGTCTTTTGCCTCGCCTCTCATAGCTTTAAAACAAGCGTAGTGCAGGCAGGTCGCATCAGCTCACGCATTAACAAAATGGTTGCCATCATAAAATTAACCAGCAAACCCTAGCACCAGCAAGCGCTTTGAGGCATTTATGTGTCAAACGCCGCTCCCATACTGGGTTTTATCACGCTCACGAGTGTGCCGTGGTGTGAGATAACGCGAGCCTCGTCACCACCAACAAAGCTGCGGCCTTGCTTCTTGCCTAACGCTCTCTTCCATGCAAACATTTCTCATATCTCGCCCCCTTCCGAGTCAAATTTCCCGACGCTATTTACTATGTCACTAACGTGGTGACCGACGCGAAGTCATCTTCGAAGATGACCAAGACCGCCACACCTTCATGAGCGTGGTCGCGCAGGCGCGCCGAGCGATTTGATGCCGCGGAAGCCGGGGGCTTTCGTAAAATATTGCCGTTTACCGATAAACGGCAATATTATTAAACAATGATTATTTCGTTTAAATGCGCTGATACGCAAACCTTGTTCGAGACGGGGCGGTGCAAGAGATTTGTGAATTGCAAGACAGTAGCTGAACGGAAGCTGATGCAACTTGAGGCGGCGGTGTCGTTGGATTCTTTGCGTGCGCCACCGGGTAATCGTAAAGGACAGCACAGTATTCGCGTCAACGATCAATGGCGAATATGTTTTGTTTGGACAACTGAGGGCGCATCCGATGTTGAGATCGTTGACTATCACTAATACGCCTACATTAAATTGATGGAGAAGGTTATGGCAAAAATGGCAAGCAATGCGAGATTAAAGAACGGGATGCGCCCGGTACACCCCGGTGAAATCCTGCGTGAGGATTATCTGAAGCCGCTCAGTCTGAGTGCAAATGCATTGGCGAAGCTGTTGCATGTACCCGCTTCGCGAATCAACGATATTGTTCTTGAGCGCCGCGGTGTGTCTGCAGATACCGCGTTGCGCCTTGTTCAATGCTTTGGCGGAAATGCGCAAAGTTGGCTTAACTTGCAGGCGGTTTATGATCTGAAGGTTGCGCAGAAAAGTAATGCAAAACTAATCGCGCGGCAAGTTGCACCTATCGAGCTCAAGGCGGCATAGACAAGCGTAAGGTGAGCAAATTTCATCGGCCCGCGCGTTAACAAGACTGTCACCATCGATAAACACAAAAATGCAAAAATGAAGTTAGACTCTATTAGCTCGCAGCCTGTTAGGCTCGCCTGGTTTCATCAAGCCCAATATCGGTGATTTGAATGATGGTGATGTTGGGCAGATGAAGCGTGCCCAATGACCTACGGGCTTTTAACCGGACGCTGGTGAATAATTTTAAAGAAAAAGTCGCGCGCCCGACTACAAAGCCGTGTCCCATTCCTCAACGCGTAAATCATGCACGCCACACGAAAACACCTGATCACGCATTGCCAAAACCGCACCTATCGCCACGGCGTGCGCAGCAATCATCATATCTATAGGTGCCAGCGTAATGCCACGCGATTCGCAATCGGCCCGCAGCACACCGTAGCTACTGGCGACGTCAGCCGACCAGCCCAATACTGCGACACGCACTAAGAAACCATTCACACGCATCGCTAAACCGGCAAGATTTCCGCGCTTCGCGACACCATAAAGTTGTTCTGCCTTCGTAATTGCCGAAACACAGATTTTATGGATGGGCACTTCAGTCAAACGCCTGATGATGTTGGGCCGGTCGCCTCGTATGATCTGGCTCGCGATATTGGTATTGAGCATGTACATCGTCATTCCTGATGACCCACAAACGGATCGCGCGCGAAGCGCGGTTGGGCTGGTTCCCGGAATTGGAATGGGCTTATGGCTAACCCTATGCGCTGGGGCTGATGGTGGTATCAGGATCGTGCCGTTTGCGTATTTTAAATACAAGGGCTGGCTAGATTAGCGGCGCAAATTTGAAAGTCAACAACTGGCGCGCTGTTTGCGGCATAAATGCTTTGAAACGCCCACCCAGCCTTATGCTGTCGGGTTACA
>JANXWW010000001.1 GCA_025350945.1 Burkholderiales bacterium | reverse complement strand
TTGTTTTCACCCTCGTAGGTCTTTTGCTTCTGGATGGCGAAATTGCGGGTGGCATATTAATGTCAACATTGGTATCAGGGGTGCTCACAGTTATCTCCATCATCGTTTCATTTTGGGCGGGTAATAAAAGCTATTCGCTTGCGCGTATAACTTGGTTAGCGCTTACCGTGCTCGCATTGACCAGCTCTTTAATATTGCTCAAAGCAGGACAGAAGGATGCTGACGTTGCGTTGACATATGCAATGCTTGTTCTAACTTTCCCATTGGGCTTTATTGTTGGCCCTACGGTAGGCCCAGCATTATCATGGGCCAACAGTTCGTCTATTTTTATCTACTGGAGCGCTTTTGTTATAGTTGGTTATGCACAGTGGTTCATTTTTGTTCCGCTATTTGTTAGACGTGCTCGCGAGCAACCGTAGCAAGCATAAGGTAGTCTGGTTTCATCAAGCCCAACATCGGTGATCCGATTGATGGTGATGTTGGGCAGATGAAGCGTGCCTAACCTACGGGCTGCCATTAAGATTAATTACCTCGCCCGGCTCTTCCCTTGCGTCTTCGTTCCTGCTGCCTTCGTCTCTTTAGGTGTCCGCTCCTCCGGCACCGTAAAGCCAATCGGCCGCTTCGGTGCGACGGGTGGATTGGGCGGTGCCATCAACTGTCGCAAGGTATCGATCAATCCGGCGATGGCCTGATCGTGGCTGCCCAGCTTGCGCTCAATCCGCTGCTCCAGCGCGTGCAACTGTCGCGCCAGATCCTTGTTGGATGCCAACAATTCCCGCTGCTGCACAAAGGCGCGCACTACATACACGCTCGCATCAATCGCCCGTGCGCTATTGAGAAGACTCGCGGCCATGATTGCGCCATGCTCGGTGAACACATACGGCAGATATTTGCGGTGCTGAACCCGACCACTCTTTAAGGTCACAAATTGCGACCTTAAAGAGTCCTACTCCGCTGGCGTCAGCGCGAACATGAAATCGGCCGGAAACTTGGCGAGATTACGTTTCACCGCCTGGTTGAACTGCTTGGTCGGCACCTCATAGAGTGCAGCCAGATCTGAATCCAGAATCACCTTCTGTCCGCGCATGATGAAGATACGCTCAGCAATGAGTTCGGCGGGAACAAAGACCACGCGGGCGTCTTGGCTCATGCTCGGCATACCTGCTGGACGAAAAGCTGGCGGCTTTCCTCACCATGTTTGGTATCTATGTTATTCATTCTGTCGCATTCTATTTTTTAAGAAATGTCTTCATAAATGATATAACTCTGCATCACGCGAAGATGATGCAAATTGGGCAACTGGCACTGAAGATGATGCAAAAGCCAGTGTCAAGCATTGTCTTTTGCCTCGCCTCTCATAGCTTTAAAACAAGCGTAGTGCAGGCAGGTAGCATCAGCTCACGCATTAACAAAATGGTTGCCATCATCAAATGAACCAGCAAACCCTAGCACCAGCGAGCGCTTTGAAGCATTTATGTGTCAAACGCCGCTCCCACACTGGGTTTATTCGCGCAATCAGTCGCGCAATCGTACGTGATGCCATATGCGCAACCGCCCCACCGCGATGTACAACATCAACGCCCTCGGTCAGCGAGTGAGAATAGCGCAGAAATCCGGGGGCAGGCATTGCTTCTTGCCTCTCCTCTCATAGATGAAAACAACGGTTCCGGTTACGACGTTTTTAGCAGCGACATAGCGTACGGCCTTGTTCTCTCCTCGCGGGAAGGCGGAAGAGACTGGAGCTTTACAGTTTGTAATCGTTCGATTACAATAGACGCATGTTTTTAGTCAAACCGCTTCCAGCATTCACCATTTGGCTTGACTTGCTGCCTGATAAGATTGTGCGTGGTGCAGTTCTTGCGCGGATCAAGCGACTGGAGTTTGGCTTGATGGATGACGTTGAACCGGTAGGTGATTCCGTTTCGGAATGTCGAATTCATCTCGGCGCAGGATGGCGGATATATTTTACGCAACGAGGCAACAACGTCATTGTGTTGCTGGCTGGCGGTTCTAAGCGCACGCAAAAAGCCGACATCAAGCGGGCACGGGCGTTGGCAGCACGGTTGGATGACAAGGCGAAAGGTGAATGAAGATGACCAAACGAATCAAGATTGATGAACTGCCCACATTTGATGCGGCACCCTACCTGGATAGCGAAGAAGCAATTGCGGCCTTCCTGACCGACATACTTGAAACAAATGATGCAGCGTTGCTGGCATCGGCGCTTGGCGACATTGCGCGCGCGCGTGGTATGTCAGAGATTGCCAAAGCGGCTGGCATTACCCGCGAAGCACTTTACAAGGCGCTACGCGCAGACGCCGCGCCACGCTTTGACACAGTGAACCGCGTATGCATAGCGCTTGGTGTGCGTTTGGTAGCACAAGCCACACACAAGTGATGGGCAACAAAATGAAATCTGGGAGTCATTAGGAAATCCTGCGTCAGGCATTGTCTTTTGCCTCGCCTCTCATAAATGCAAAACAAGCTCAGCGCAGGCAGCAGACATCATCCGCCGACGCATTAACAAAACGGTTGCTACTGTTTTCAACGCTCATCAGCAAATGAACCAGCAAACCCTAGCCCCAGAGGGCGCTTTGGGGCATTTATGCGTCAACGCCGCCGCCCACCACGCAACGCATCCTTACTTATCGTCGTCTGTCACAAAGCCAATACGTCGCTTCTGGTTTGGCCTGGGCGGCGTCATCAATTCATGAATCGCCTCAAACACCTGCTTTAGCTGCGTGCGCGTATTCTGCGCCAGCGTATCGTGCTTGAGTGATAACCCCTGTATCTGCCGCTCCAGCGTCTTGAGCTTCGTCGCCAGATCCTTGTGAGTAGCCAACACCTCGCGCAGTTGCACGAACGCGCGGACCACAAACAGGCTCATCTCCACCGCGCGCGGGCTGTTCAGCACTGTCGCCGCCATTAGCGCGCCATGCTCGGTAAACGCATAAGGTGCCCGTCTCAAACCCATCTTCGCTCCCGGATTGGAGATCACAACCTGTGATCTCCATTCTTCGAACTCTGCCGCTTCCAGCGCAAACATAAAGTCTGTCGGGAACCGTTGCTGGTTACGCTTCACCGCCTGATTGAGCACGCGCGTTTGAACATCATAGATCGTTATCATCCTCGTGCAAAACTGTCTCGTAGTCTTGGCCGCCGTAGTACACGCCAATAATCGATACACAATCGCCTTCGACCGCGAAAGCAATCACTGCGCGCTTTTTATAGTGGGTGATTCGCAGCCCTTTGCGAACGTCATCGCGCCGCGTACCTCGCATTGGAAATTGCTGCAAGCTTTCACAGTAAGCGATGATCGCATCGGTATAGGTTGCTGCAATGTCAGGCGTTGCAGCTACCGCAATAAAGCGATACAACTCAAGCAGCTGCTCTCCCGCTTCTGGGGCGAAGACAACACGATAAAGCATTAAGTTTTCACGTGCTCAGTGGCAAGTCGTTGCCGGACATGCTCTGCGCTCACGGCGCGCGACGGATCGGCTTTCAGCGCGTCATAGGCCGGGCCAACTTGTTGATGCAGCCATTTCTCTACAGCGCGATCACGTGCCATGAGTGTGCGCAGTCCGTCCCGAATCACTTCGCTTTCGGTCGCGTACTCGCCCGCGGACACTTTGGCCTTTATTGCATCAGCCATTTCGTTAGGCAACGTGATGCTGAATTGTTGAGTTGTTCGCATGTGGACACCTCTGATCAAATTAATAGGATTGAATCCTACTATAAAACCTGAAAGTCCGCAAATGTACCGAAGGTGTCAGTCAAAAGGTATCGTTGCCTCACGTTGTTGATTACCAGAAAATCTAGGATTCTGGATGAATTTTGTGCTGTTTACCAACCCGGTAAGCTGGCGCAACCGACTACAAAACCGTGTCCCAATCCTCAACGCGTAAATCTTTTACGCCGCGCGAAAATACCTGATCACGCGTTGCCAGAACCGCACCTATCGCCACGGCGTGCGCAGCAATCATCATATCCATAGGTGCCAGCGTAATGCCATGCGATTCGCAATCGGCCCGCAGCACACCGTAGCTACTGGCGACGTCAGCCGACCAGCCCAATGCTGCGACACGCACTAAGAAACCATTCACACGCATCGCTAAACCGGCAGGGTTTCCGCGTTTCGCGACACCATAAAGCAGTTCTGCCTTCGTAATTGCCGAAACACAGATTTTATGGATGGGCACCTCAGTCAAACGCCTGATGATGTTAGGCCGGTCACCTCGTATGATATGGCTCGCGATATTGGTATCGAGCATGTACATCGTCATTCCTGATGACCCGCAAACGGATCGCGCAAAGCAAACCCCTGCGCGCGATCGGCCTCATTCATAAAATCATCAGGAACGTCCGTCGTCTCATACAACGCAAAAAATCCAGCCCATGAATCCGGCCGCGCAGACAACACCACATCCCCCGTTGCGGGATCTCGGCGAATGTATACCTCAGTGGCATCAAACCGAAATTCTTTCGGCAACCGCACCGCTTGACTTCGCCCCGTAAAAAAAACTTTTGCTGTTTCGCTCATACAACCTCCAACTTATTGAATAAATATGTACCATAGTGTATATCAATTTTGAGGTACATATAAAAATATGCATCAACATACATATCAAATATTTTTCCTTTAGCATCCTCCGTTTCGCGCGCGAAGCGCGGTTGGGCTGGCTCCCGGAATTGGAATGGGCTTATGGCTAACCCTATGCGCTGGGGCTGATGGTGATATCAGGATCGTGCCGTTTGCGTATTTTAAATACAAGGGCTGGCTAGATTAGCGGCGCAAATTTGAAAGTCAACAACTGGCGCGCTGTTTGCGGCATAAATGCTTTGAAACGCCCACCCAGCCTTATGCTGTCGGGTTACA
>JANXWW010000405.1 GCA_025350945.1 Burkholderiales bacterium | reverse complement strand
CCTTACGAACAATGCGAGGTGTATGGATTCAAAAAATATTTTGTATGAAGATCGCGCCAAATCGTCATAACAACTTGTTCAGCAATTGTGTTTGCAGCGCATCCGAAGCTGAAATGCGGCTCGTATATCTGGCATCGCAAGAATCAGTGTTGTTCTTGCCGCCGTGTACTTTGCCATGCATTCTCAACCAGCCAAGAAGGAAGAAACGTGAACACGATTAAATACAAAAACGTAATGAAACTAACTATTGCCGCCGCCGCTGTTGCTGCTAGCAGCACTATCTCGATTATGACCTACGCCGCAAGCCATCGCGAAGCGCCGATGATTGCCGGCATGCCACGCGTGGACAGCACCGATGTTTATGTGTTCAAAAGTTATGAGCCAGGTCGCAGCGGTTTTGTAACCATTCTGGCTAATTACATTCCATTGCAGGATGCATATGGTGGGCCGAACTATTTTAATTTAGATAACGACGCCGTTTATGAAATCCATATCGATCAAAACGGTGACGGCCGTGAAGATCTCACTTTTCAATTCAGATTCAATGATCTCAATAAAAATATCGCACTCAATATCAACGGCAAGCAGCTACCGATACCGCTGGTCAATATTGGCCCGACGACCGATGTAAACGGAGCCGCGCTGAACGCCACCCAAACGTACACGGTGACAGCGCTTCGCGGCCCGCGGCGTAATCCAACCGGGGTAGGGTTTGTGCTCAACGCAGCCAACGGCAGCCGCACGTTTAATAAGCCCGTAGACAATATCGGCCTGCGCTCTTTTCCCGACTACAAAGGGTATGCCGCCAAACATATTTACAACGTGAGCGTGCCCGGCTGCTCAACTCCTGCAAAGTTATTCGTCGGCCAGCGCAAAGAAGGTTTTGGCGTCAGGCTTGGCGATATTTTTGATCTGTTGAACATTCCGACCGCAGAGGTGATCGGTGCGCGCAATAACCCGAACGCATTTAATGTGACCGAAGATAAAAACGTTTCAACGCTGGGCTTGGAGCTGCCGATTGCCTGCATCACCAATCCATCAGAGCCGGTCATCGGCGTATGGACAACGGCGAGCCTTCCGCAATCGCGCCTGGTGGCAGATCTGCCTTTGAGCCGCATTATTCCGTTCAAAAATAATCTCGTGCAAGTTTCGCGCCTAGGTTCACCACTGGTCAACGAAGTCGTTATTGGCTTGCCGGACAAAGATAAATTTAGCGGCTCGGAACCGAAAGATGATGGCCAATTCGCTGACTATGTGACCAACCCGACGCTTCCCGCTATTGTTGAAGTGATCTATGGCGCAGATGGCGTGAAGGCACCGAGTGTGTTCCCGCGTACCGATCTTGTTGCCGCGTTCCTGACTGGCGTGCCAGGTGTGAACAGCCCTGCCAATGTGCGCCCATCAGAAATGTTGCGTCTGAATACAGCATTGCCAGCAACAGCGAAAGGTTCGCAAAACAGCCTTGGCGCAACAGGATGTTTTCTCGAAGGTAAGCTGGTGGTGGCCGGTAATGCAAATTGCGACCCGGCTGGTTTCCCAAACGGGCGCCGTCCCGGTGACGACGTGGTTGATATTGCATTGCGTGTTGTGATGGGCGCGCTATTGCCGCCCGGTGTCGGCAAACCAGCCAGCGCAAATTTGCCTTACACCTTTGGCGTGTTGGTTGAAGACAGCATGTTCGATAACGCATTCCCCTATCTAACCACGCCGATTCCGGGTGGCCCAGGATTGCAGCCGATCCCAAAGTCGGTGCCTGCCGCAAAATAGCATGCAACGGGAGCTACGCAAAAGCGTGGCTCCCGCTGATTATTTATTTTTCTCAATTGATGTTGATGCTATGCAAATAAAACGAAAACTTGCAGCCGTATTCTTGACGATACTTTGGTTAAGTTCGATCATCGCAATCACCGTTCACGCAGCACCATTCGTGCCTGACAAGGAAAACGAAGTAGTCGATCAATTGCCGGGTAACGCAGGCAAGATTGCAGCGGCTGCATCTGTGCGCGAAAGTCGTCGTGCACAAACTGCATTGAAGCAAAATAAAAATAATCTCAATCTCGCGCTGCACATTGCGCAACTTAACATCCGCCGCGCCCGCACAGAATCCGATCCACGTTACCTCGGCCAGGCTGAGGCGGCATTGGCACCATGGTTAAGCGAATCGCGTCCACCCATTACGGTGCTGGTGCTGCGCGCGAATATTCGTCAAAGCCTGCATCAATTCGCACCCGCACGCGCCGATCTTGAACAGGTTGTTGCGCAAGAACCAGGCAACGCACAAGCGTGGTTAACACTCGCCACCGTTGCGCAAGTCACGGGCGACATCGTCACCGCACGTGCCAGTTGTGGCAAGCTCGCCACGTTGATCGCGCCGCCGGTTCATGCAGCCTGTGTAGCCGCGATTGACGGTAATAGTAGACAGGCAAAAGAGGCTGCGGCTTCAATCGCACGCTCATTACAATTATTTCCGGGCATCAATCGGGATACACGCGCGTGGATCGTAACGCTGCAGGCAGAGTTGGCAGAACGTACAGGCCAAAATTTGACCGCCGAAAAGTTTTATCGAGAGGCGTTGGTATTTGATAAGCGCGATACATACACCACAGCAGCGTATGCAGACTTTTTGCTCGACCAGAATCGCGCGCTTGAGGTGCTGCGCTTGATCCCGGCTGAAACGGATACGGATATTCTGCTACTGCGCCGCTCAATAGCTGCAACTTCGCTCAAACGTATTGACGCACTGGCCATGGCCGACAAACTCGCCGCACGCTACGACGCGGCACGCGCGCGGGGCGATCAATTGCACCTGCGCGAAGAAGCGCGATTTCTTTTGCACGTTCGCCGTCAACCTTTGGAAGCGCTCACGCTCGCGAGAAAAAATTGGCAGGTACAAAAAGAACCCGCTGATCTGCGTATCCTGCTTGAATCTGCCAACGCGGCAAAGCAACGCGCAGAAGCGCAAATCGCCCTGGCATGGCTTAACGACACAAAACTTGAAGGCCGCACGTTGGCTCGTCTGGCCGCTGAGGCGCGAAAACTATGAAGGTGTTGGCGATGGT
>JANXWW010000394.1 GCA_025350945.1 Burkholderiales bacterium | reverse complement strand
TACAAGCAATAATCAGAGTGCGCTGCTTAAGCCAAGAAGAACAAAACGGTCTTCATCTTCGGAATGGTCGGGATCGTTGATCAGCTTGGCGTTTTCATCGACAAAAACGGATTTGGCTTCTTCAAAGCTAATGCCGTGTTTAGTCAGGTTTGCAGCCGCTTTTCGACTGTCCCAATCGAAGCGGAATATAGTCATAGAAATAGTCTAACTACAATGTAGTTTAGATGCAAATTGAACATGTCCGCCGGGAAAATGAGTCGACCTCGCGGTTCAAGTTTGACTTACGCCGAAAGGTGTTGCTAAACCGCCCCCATTTCCTTCGCGCGCCGCAGCGAATCCTCGTTCGACTCCCGCGCCAAAACGCGATCAAAATCCCGATCAACCCACCCCTGTAAATGCGCCGAAGCAATTTCGGTTAATGCGCCCACATAGGCGGGCGTGTCGTTCGCAATGGGCAAATAATTAAACGTGCTGCCACCCGCATGCAAGAACGTTTCTCGGCCTTCATCGGCAATTTCTTCCAGCGTTTCCAGGCAATCCGCAGCGAAGCCGGGGCAGATCACGTCCACTCTTTTGATGCCTTCTTTGCCAAGTGCTTCGAGGGTTTTGTCGGTGTAGGGTTGCAGCCATTCTGCTCGGCCGAAACGCGATTGAAAGGTGACGACATATTCGCCTTTTTTGAGTTTCAAGGCCTCAGCAATCAGGCGCGCGGATTTGTGTGCTTCGCAGTGGTAAGGGTCGCCTTTATCAAGGTGAAATTTCGGCACACCGTGGAAGGTCATGAGCAATTTATCGGTCGCGAAATCGGGGCGGCCAATTTTGGCCCAGTGCGCGGTGACGTTATCGGCCACGGCTTTGATAAACGCGGGATGATCGTGAAAATTGCGGATGAACCGCAGGCCCGGCACGTTGCGCTTTTTCATCAGCACTTCAGCTACTTTGTCGAAGGTAGAGCCCGTCGTGCTGGCGGCGTATTGCGGGTACATCGGCATCACTAAAATATTGTGGCAATGCGCGGATTTTAGTTTATCGATGCCCGCTTCAATACTCGGGTTGCCATAGCGCATGGCGGCCACCACGAGCGGTGCATCTTTGTAAATTTCACCCAGATAGCCGCGCAACATTTGCGCCTGCCGCTCGGTAAAAACGCGCAAGGGTGAGCCTTCCTTAGTCCACACGGTTTGATATTTTTTAGCGCTCTTCGCGGGCCGTACACGCAGGATCACCAGATTTAAAATCAGCCACCAAATCGGCTTCGGAATTTCGACGATGCGCGGATCGGATAAAAACTCTTTAAGGTAAGTGCGCACCGAGGCCGTGGTCGGCTCGTCCGGTGTACCGAGGTTGACGAGCAAGATGCCGGTTTTGATCGGTGTGCCGTGGGTGAATGGGGGTTCTGCCTGAAATGCCATGCGGTGCGCCTACGGATTATTTCGATGGTATATGATATTAAAAGTCTAGCATTGGTGGGGTGATTGAGCCAAAAATGCTTCAAACGCCTCGCTAGTATTGGAGTTTATAAATTTAAGTACGCATCCTAGTGGCTACTCAACGCCGCCGACATCAATTTTGCTGTCACATCCACAATCGGGATCACGCGTTCATACGCCATGCGTGTGGGCCCGATGACGCCGACGGTGCCGACAATTTGTCCATCGACTTCATAGGGTGCGGTGACGACTGAAAACTCATCCAGCGGCACCAACGCTGATTCACCGCCGATAAAAATTTTCACGCCTTCTGCGCGCTGCGAAATATCGAGTAGTTCAAGCAGCTGCGTTTTTTGATCAAACACGTCAAACAATTTTCGGATCGACACCATGTTCGAGCCGATGTCTTCTGAATGCATCAAATTCCGCTCGCCCGACATCACCATCGCACCGCCATCGCCACCTTTGCCACGCGCTTCCACGACCGCCGACATCAGCGTGGAAATATCGTGATGAAGTTGTGACAACTCAAACTTTACTTTCTCGCGAATCCGGTCGAATTCATAGCCCGCGTAATGATGATTGATGTAGTTGGCGGCTTCCACTAATTGCGCAGGTGTGTACGGCTTTTCGGTGAGGATAATACGATTTTGTACATCGCCGTCGGTCGCGACAATAATCAATAGCACGCGTTTTTCTGATAGCTGCATGAATTCCACATGCTTTAACCCTATGCCCGCGCGGCGCGGTGTCATGACGATGCCGGCAAAATGGGTGAGGTCGGACAACATTTGCGATGCTGCTGCTACCACTGAGCGTGGATCATCAGGCCGCAGTTGTTCGCGAATCGCCTCGTGCTCAATCATTTGCAGTGGGCGAATCGTTAGCAGCGTATCGACGAATAACCGATAGCCCTTCGGTGTCGGAATTCGCCCAGCGGAGGTGTGCGGGCTGGCGATGTAGCCCATTTCTTCTAAATCCGCCATCACATTGCGAATCGAGGCGGGCGACAATTCCATGCCGGAAAATTTCGACAGCGCGCGCGAGCCAACAGGCTGCCCATCGGCGATGTGGCGTTCAACCAAAAATTTAAGTAATGTTTGTGCGCGTTCTGAGAGCATCACCCTATTGTATGTAAATCCTTGCCACCTTGGCAAAATCGTTTGCAAGGGGCGTAACAAAGTCTGGCTATACAAACTTGGCTGATTTCGTTGTGATTATGTTTTAATCAAAGCACATGATTAATTTCAAAAAAATCGCTGTCATCGGCAAACCTGAGGGTGAATTGCCCACCGAGCCGCTTCGCGTGCTGTATTCGCTGCTGCACGCGCGTGGCATTCTGGTGCGCACCGATGCCCGCACCGGTGCCGCATTCGATGCCAAGGCCAGCGAGATATTTGCTTC
>JANXWW010000359.1 GCA_025350945.1 Burkholderiales bacterium | reverse complement strand
TTGAAATCCAAAGTAGCCGCCTCACAAGGCGATGATCTATTAAGCCAAGCGGTGGACGTTAACGGCGTAAAAGTGCTTGCCGCCAAACTTGAAGGAGTCGACGCCAAAGGTCTGCGCGATACGATGGATCAAGTTAAAAATAAACTGAAGTCGGGCGTGATTGTGCTTGCCGTTGTGGAAGGCGATAAAGTGCAAATCGCGGCTGGTGTCACCCCTGATTTAATCGCGAAATATAAGGCCGGTGAGTTGGTCAATCACGTTGCCCAACAGGTCGGCGGCAAAGGTGGTGGCAAGCCGGACATGGCGATGGCGGGTGGCACGGATCCGTCGCAATTAGCACCTGCGCTGGCGTCGGTGCAGGCCTGGGTTGCGGCAAAATAACGCGGCATGTAGTGCTTCGTAAATGATGCGACTTATTCAAAGTGTCACGCTCAGCTCCTTCCCCTGAACCCCAGGGGAAGGAGTAGGTCTGCAATTATCAAGCATCATCTTGCAAGCGAAAATTTAAAAGAAGAATTGAAATGAAAAAAGCGTCGTTCGTTAGTTGTTGTCTTGATATTGGCAAGGGTTTGATTGCGGCATTTATTTTGGTTGGCAGCGCCCCAGTTTTTGCCCAGACAGATGCAGTGAAAACATCCAGCACTCGTTACGGTGTACTTTCGCTGATTGGCGACCGGCTTTATGTGGTGACCAATCAGCCAGCCACGGTGACACAAAAGCAGGAAATTCAGAAGATCGATCTCGTCATGCCGCAAGCGGTGTTCGATGAATACACCTTGAAAGCGGTGGACGGTTTAATCAAGCGCGCCGAGCCTAATGCAAGTGTCAAATTGCTGGCGGTGAATGAACCAAAACTTTTTATTCGGCAAACCGACTTGCTCGACGCTGGCATATCACTCGCTAATTTGCTGCCCAACGTTCGTGATGCTATGGAAACTGCGGTGGTCGATAGGCTGATACTCGTCACAAAATTTCCTGATCAAGCCCACGCCAAAATGGGCAAATCCGCCGTTGCAGCGGGCAGTTTTTTCGGACTGGGTTTTTATTCGGATAATCAGCAAGCGGGTCTGCCAACCGCGCCGCCAGCCACGCAACCGCCTGCCAAGCGCGCTGACAAATCAGCACCCGCATCACCTGCAACTGCTTTTATTGCACCCTATGTCTACATTCAGATGTTGCTCATCGATACCAAAACATGGACCGTGCTCAAGCAAGAGGCCACCGCTGCCGCTACAACACGGGTCGTCACCCGCCCGCAAGACGGCGCTGTAACCGTTTCAGCCTATGACGCGATGAGCGGCAAGGATAAAGTTGCGACGATTTCAAAGATGCTGGATTACGAGTTGTCTGTGATGTTGCCGAAATTGCTGGCGAAGTAACGACATCGCGCAAAAATTTAAAACAACATGACTGCATTCAAGTTCTGCCCACGCTGCGCCACGCCACTTGCTGATCGTGAATTTGCCGAAGATGGCGGCCCAACGTTGCGCCTTGCGTGCTCTGCCGACGCCTGCGGCTTCATTCATTACGACAATCCAACACCCGCAGTCGGCGTGCTGTTGGAACAAGACGGCGAAATTATTCTGGCGCGTGGCGCGGGCTGGCCGGACGGTTTTTTTGCATTGATCACGGGTTTTCTGGAGCGTAACGAAGATCCGATCAAAGGCGTGATTCGCGAGGTCAAGGAAGAAACGAATCTCGATGTAATCGAAACCAATATCATCGGCAATTACATTTTTGAACGCAAAAATGAAGTGATGCTGTGCTATCACGCGATCGTGAAAGGTGACATAAAACTCTCGCCCGAACTGGCCGAAACCAAGCGCTATCAGCCCCACGAGCTGCGCCCATGGCCGCGCGCGACCGGTTTTGCGGTGGCGGACTGGATGAAATCGCGCGGTCTGGAAGTCACCTTTATTGATCGGCCGTTAATCAATGTGCAGCCGAAAAATTGAAATGCGCCATGGATATTAAAAAAACACAGCCCGCTGTCCAGCCTGAAAGCATCGCCGCCCAGGCCTTAGGCTGGGTGGATGAAAAAACCAAAGGCGTGGTCGAGCCGATTTACACGTCCACCACATTCATCCGCGATCCTGACAATCAATATCGCTCAGGCCGCGTGTATGCGCGTGATCAGAATCCGACTTTCGATCAGGCCGAAGCGGTATTGACCGCACTTGAAGGTGGGCATGCTTCGCTATTGTTCGCATCCGGCATGGCCGCAGCCACAGCCGTGTTTCAGGCATTATCGCCTGGAGATCATGTGCTGGCCCCAAAGGTGATGTATTGGTCGCTGCGCAATTGGCTGAAAAATTTTGCGACGCATTGGGGTTTGCAGATTGATTTTATCGATATGGATGCGCCTGATGCGGTGCGTGCCGCCATCAAGCCGGGACAAACAAAATTAGTCTGGATTGAAACCCCCGCGAATCCGTTGTGGACGATTACCGATATCGCCTTGACCTGCGAAATTGCGCACGCGCATGGCGCAATGGTGGCGGTAGATTCGACCGTCGCCACACCGGTATTGTCGCAGCCGCTCAAGCTGGGTGCGGATATTGTCATGCATGCGGCCACCAAATATCTCAATGGCCATTCAGACGTGATTGCAGGCACCTTGACGACGCGTGAGGATAATCCGGTATGGCAACGCATTCGCACGATCCGCGCACAGCTTGGCGGGGTGCTGGGGCCGTTTGAAGCGTTCCTGCTGACACGCGGCATGCGCACGCTGTATCCGCGGGTGCGCACCGCGTGTGTATCCGCTCAGAAAATTGCCGAGCATTTTGAAAAGCATCCGCTGGTGGCTAAGGTGATGTATCCCGGCCTGCCTTCGTTTGCGGGTCACGCGGTGGCTAAAAAACAGATGACGGGCGGCTTTGGCGGGATGATGTCAATTCGTGTCAAGGCTGGTGAGGCGGCTGCGATTGCGACGGCGGCGAATGTTCAATTATGGAAGCGTGCGACCTCGCTAGGCGGGGTTGAGAGTTTGATCGAACACCGCGCCAGTGTTGAAGGGGCGGGCACCCCTGCGCCAATAGATTTATTGAGATTGTCGGTGGGGATTGAGGCGACGAATGATTTGATTGATGATTTAGAGCAAGCGTTAAAGATTGCTGCTGGGTAAAGTTTTTTAAAATGATGAGTTTCAATCAAGTTGGCACCACCCTCTCCCTCGGTTCCTCCCCCGTCGAGGGGGAGGGAAGCAAACCATAACCTCTTCAGCAAGAGCTCGTGCTTAACGCTAAGTCGAGCTAAGTCGATTGATTGAGATTTAACGTTGAATCATCAAAAATTTTAGGAGACGCAGCTTTGCTTCCCTCCCCCTCGACGGGGGAGGGACCGAGGGAGAGGGTGGTGCTAAACAACCACAAAATTCATTAGCAGGAAAACACACAACAATGCAAACCACATCCCAAAGAATCCAGCACTACCTTTTCACGGCAAATCTTGACCATTTGATTTCCGAATCAACGCAGATTGAAACCGCCATTCACGCTTTTGTTTCGGCGCTCGGCAATCTGCCGCCCGGCTTCAATCTCGACACCTTGTACACCTACAAAGTGCCGATGTTGAGTGAAGATGGCACCTGCTCGTTGATTGAGGAATTAGCGCCCGAGCCCTACGACATCGCGCCGATTTTAGGCGGCCGCAGTGAAGCCAACACGCGCAAGCTGCTGCTGCTCAATCAATTGGTTGAACACGCCACACAGCTCGCCGGTGCGGATTGGTTGGGCATTTATCAAACGCGCACAAATAAAATCGGCGATCCCGTATTGGTGAAACTTGCCTATCGTGGCCGACCCAGCCGCGCCGAATTTCCGCTGAACGAAACATTCGCCAGAGGCAGTACCAATAGCACCGTGGGATTAAGTGGTCACGCCAAAGTCATTGATGATGTCGCCGCACATACTGCTGCGGGCGGCGCGTTTTATGTGTGCGATGACGAAGTGCAATCCGAAATCTGCGTGCCTGTGTTGGACGAAGGCGGCAAGGTGCTGGGCATTATTGATGCGGAGGCTCAGCCTAAAGCGTTCTTCAATAGCAACCGAATGATTTTGGTGGTGGCGATGGCGTTGGTGGTGCCGGCGTTGTTGCCGTAGATTTAAATCATATCTCTAGCGTGAGCGGGCATCTACAGCCATTTTTGTCTGAAAATCCGCGCCGACGCTAGTGTTTTATACGCCGCTCACCTTCCAACTGCACCGCAAAAGCCTCGCGCTCAAACACATTATCGCGATAAGCATCTCCACCCTTTATCACCGCAATTGCGCTCGACGTTAAATACGCAAACGGAAAAATCACGCCCCAGCGTTCGTACTGGCGCACGTGTGTGTGCTCATGGGTGCGAAGGCGCGCGGCGGTATCCGTGTTACGCGCGAGGATGACGTGGCCCAAGGTGATGGCTTCAATATTTGCCCACGGATTCATTAGCCACAGCAGCCGGGAAGCCGCGCCGTTGCTGGCTTCCAGGGCATTGCCGTAGCGCTGGCAAGCGCCGCCGCTGGCCTTCACGATGCCTGCCAATATCAAGCCAAACAATGTAATCGGCAGCGGCCACAAGTATCGCCACAAACGCATTTTTATTTTGCAAACGTCGCACGAATAATTTCAACGCGCTTCCGGTTCGCATCAAAATCGCGCACACCCAGGCGTGATGCCGAGCGCACATGAATGACGTTTGCTTTTGCATCAAGCGCGGCTTCCACATCGTCAACAAAACCCATGCTCGGTGTTTTAAATTCGGCGTATAAATATTTTTCGTTTTCCGTCACGACCGTGGCGCGCGGTTGTGACTTCACGACGCCGATAAATTTTTTCCATGCGTCTTTTGCATCACCCGTAAATGCAATCGGCGCGATGTAATGGGTCGCATCCGATTTCTCCACGGTGGAAGAAACCGTATTGGGTTTCCACGATGGAGGTTTGAATTGCCCGTTGTTAAAGCCTAATCCATCGGGGCGCGAGCCTGAGAAAAGTCCCATGGGTTGTCCTCCTAAAACTTCGATTGAGATGAGTGCTGCGATGATGACGATCACCACCAGCAGGCTGAGAAAAATGCGTTTGAGGGTTTGTCTTATTTTCATGATTGCATCCTAACTCATCAGCGTTTTAACGCCGCCCGGCGTACGGACATACGCGCACATCGTCATCCCGGAATAGGGCGGTGTTGAGGTCAACGTGAGTGATTTTTCGAGCCCCAATTCAGCTAGCAAATATTGAATTTTGTTGGGGTTCGGATGTGCGGCTTCCATCCATTCAAGCCGACATTGTTGATCGGGCATGCGATCACACGGATGCATCGGCACATCCCATTGAATGAGCGTGGGCACGAGGCCGCCTTCAACCGGATAACCATCTTCCGGAATCGTGATGCGCCATTTGAAATCGCCGCGTGTCATAGGGTGAACGCCACCCAGCACACCACCGGTTTTTTTATCCAGCGCATCAATGTCATTTGTCCGCGCGACCCAGCCCAATAAGCGCGGCTTTTGCGCGATGCGCTCTTGCACATCAATGGTGTCGAGTCCAAACCATCGCGGCATGAAGGGTGCAGCACCATCTGGATCAATCGCGACTAATTCCAGATACGCCGACGGCCCTAGCGAGAGCAGACGGTTGTGCGTGCCCATGCGCACGTGTGTGCCGACATCACTTAACGTGACGCCCAGAAAACGTTCCAGCCATACTTTGCCGCGATTTAAATCGCTGGTGCCGATGACAAGATGATCGAGTGAGATGGACGGTTTTGCGTGGTGCATTTCAGGTAGCAATATCGGTTTAAATCAAGGAGGATACTAAATTGAAACAGTATGATAATGGATCAAATATTGCAGACGCTCCATTTGATTATCGTTTAATCCAACTTATTTCTGCCAACCTATTTCTGGATAACCTTTTATGAAAAATATTATTGCTCGTGTGACCGCGATATTGATTTTAACGAGTATCACCGGTGCGTTGACGGTATGCGCGCAAGCACCCGCATGGCCCGCCAAGCCAATTAAACTCATTGCGGTATTTCCCCCCGGCGGCTCGGTGGACCAAGTGGCGCGCGTGATTGCGCAGCCGCTGCAAGTGCTGCTAAAACAGCCGGTGATCGTGGACAACAAAGGCGGTGCGTCTGGCTCGATTGGCACCGCGGCGGTGGCGAAAGCGGATCCGGATGGCTACACCTTTGCAGTCGTGTTCGATACACATGGCGTGAATCCGAGCCTCATTCCCAATCTTTCCTACGATACGAAAAAAGACTTGGTGCCGGTGATGCTGATCTCGCGCTCGGCGATGATGGTGGCCGCGCATCCTTCCACCGAGCTGAAGGATTTTTCACAAGTCGTCGCTGCGTCGAAAAAAGAGCCGGGTAAATATGCGTTCGCCAGTATCGGCTCGGGAAGCCTGGCGCATTTGGCACTCACGCAGTTGCAAAACCAAGGCAATTTTCAGTTGATTCACGTGCCTTACAAAGGTGGCGGCCCAGCGTTGCAGGATGCGGTAGGCGGACAAGTGCCATTGATCGCGGGCACGGTGTTTTTAATTAGCCCGCAAGTGGATGGAAAAAATCTGGTGCCGCTCGCGGTGACATCGGCAAAACGAATTGCCAAATATCCGGACGTAAAAACGATGGCCGAGCAGGGTTTTCCGGGCTACGAGTCGGTTGCATGGTGGGGCGTTTTTGCGCCCGCTAAAACACCGCCCGCGATTATTACCGCCATGAATGCGGCGCTGACAAAAGTATTGAGTGAGCCCGCGGTGCGTGATCGTTTGATTGCGCAGGGGATGGAAATTGTGGCGTCCAAGCCGGATGAATTAAGCAAATTTTTGGATGTCGAAATTGA
>JANXWW010000306.1 GCA_025350945.1 Burkholderiales bacterium | reverse complement strand
TCCGCACAAACCTATGAACGGCTCACCGCTCGTGGCATGTTCGCAGCCGAACAGCGGCTAGATTTGATCGAAGCCATGAACGCGCTCAAAGATCGGCATAAGCTGCTGGATTTACAATACGAGCTTCAGCCACAGCGACCGTTGAAAATGTCGAGTAATGGCAGCTATTCGGCGATTGATGTATTGGCAAGTCGTATGAAAATAAAAGTGCGCGCCTATCACGATGGAGATTTAGTGGCGTTTCTTAATGATTTCCCCCGCATCCAGCGTGGCTTTTTTCCCTTGGATCGATGCGTGATGACGCGCACTTTAGATGCAGGGCGCGATGCGAATGGTTCGCCATCAGCTAATCCAAATGCGGGTTCACTTGCCGCTGTTCCAGCCTCATCAGCGCGTCTTGCGCCGACAATCATTTCTGCGTCGCCAGCAATAGATTCTGCCAATACCACCGACACCATTAATGCAGAATGCACACTCGAATGGATCACGCTCCAGGACAAGCGTAATCCGCCTCGGCTGGCGCAGATCGGAGCGCCATCGCAATGAGGATCGACATGACGCGCTATGACGCAGCAGCAAGGCTAATTGGCCGTCTTGCCGTTCTAGCATTAGTACCGTTATTATTTTTTTGCGTGACGCGCACCGTTGTACATGCGCAGTCTGTGGCAACACTCGCCGTGCCTGATGCTCCTTCCGCTGGAAAGCCTGAAAGCACGCCAAGAATTTTTACGGGCGCGTTATTTACGACCCGCGAGCAGCGTGATCGCCTTGACCGTGCACGTAGCCGCCGCGCGATGCCGGAAGATGAAGCCGTTGCTGAAACGGAGCCAACCCAATCTGTCATCAACGGTTTTGTAAAGCGCAGCGACGGGCGAGATACGGTTTGGGTTGACGATGTAATGAAACGCGATCCGCGTCAGGAGCTGGTACAACAATTGGAGCCAAATGTGGTGGGCGGAATAACGCATGGCGTTGCCAAACCAGTATTCACAAATGCAAATGTGGAAACAAAAATTACAGGCCGAAAAGTTCTTACAAAATATCGCGCAACCAAAAATAAAAAGCGCGGGAATGTGCTTTTTCCGGCTCGCAAATCTCGTCAAAAATGAAGATGAGCGCAATAATTCCAACATGCCGAAAACCTGCGCAAGGATTTGTCTTGCTGTTGATTATTCTGGCTATTCTCACCATTGGCGGCGTCAGCTTTCTTGTGATCCTCGGTGCAAAAACGGCAAATTCTGATCGCCAAACTCAACGTTCCATCGAGGACAATAAAACCTTGGCCGCTGCCAAGGCGGCGTTACTCGGATATGTCGTCCAGACAACGGATGGTGGCTCGGGCTATCGCTTGGGAAATTTGCCCACACCAGACATTTTGAACAAATTGCCGGCCGCAACCAAAGGTACTTCAATCGAGTACGACGGCTACAGCGATGGCGACATCATTATTGTCGGCGCAAACAAATGTTTATCGACGAATCCCAATGGGCTTCCCGGCGTTTTGCCTGGCACATCATCAATTCAAGCGACGCAACGCTGTCTCGGCAAGTTTCCATGGCGCACACTTAACTTTGATGTGGGAAATCCCGACGCAAGCGATCCGCTAGGACAGGTGCCTTGGCTGGCCATTTCCGCGAATTTAAATTCGAGAGATAGATGCATTGAAAAATTGAATTCCGATATCCTGAACTGGGTGCCTACAGCGGGTACAACCTGCCCGGTGCCCGCGAACCAAATTCCCTATCCGTGGATGGTGGTGGTCGATCAATCTGGAAGTATTTTGTCGAGCCGTGTTGCAGCAGTGTTGATCATGCCAGGCGGGCCGATTCAAACGGGAAACCGTACCCAGTCTCGCACCCAGGCAAATCCTGGCTTCGCGTCGGATTATCTTGACGCGATTTCAATCCCTTTAGGATGTGCAACGACCTGTACCGCGATTTTCGATAATGCGGCTTTAACCAACACGTTCATTCAAATTCCGGCGGGCACGCGCTATCCAAATTCATCCGAAAACGCTGCTCTCGCTGGCCAGCCATTAAAATTCAATGATGTTTTAATTTATATCACCATTGATGAATTGATTCCCTATATTGAGCGACGCGTGTTGTCTGAAATGTCAGCCGCGGTTAAGGACGCAAAATCCAAAACGACAACGTATCCCTGGGCGGCCGCTTTCCCTACAACAGCACCGTCTGATTACTCGGCATTTGCTTCTGCTCCTGGAAAGTCATTTGGATTATTTCCATTTTTTAATTCAAGCATTACCACAGCGTATCAATCGGATTTCGATTGGCAGATCAACGGCGTACCTGCGTTGGCCAAAAAATGTGTTCCCGCATCGCTGACGCCTCCTGGCTACATCGACATCAATCAAAATCTCAGGGCGGACTTTTATGCGGATACCGTTAATCAAGGCACTGCTACGGGGGCGACCTCGACTTGCCAATGGTATGGAATTCCAGTATCGGGTATTGCCACATTGGGTTGCTCTTATAACTACAGCAGCGCGACGCCGAACAATAAATCATTCACGCTCTATTCAAACGCGGCCTGCACAGCCGTTGCAACAATTGGGTCACCGCAAATCTACGATGTTGCCAGAACAGTTACGGTTACAGCCAGTCCGGACTGCAACCGAACCGACCTCACGGTGAGTTATCAAGGGGCTGACGCGACTCACCCACAGCGGCTGAATTGGGCGTGCTCGAATGTTATTTCCAGCGCAGTATTTACCGTGTTGGCGAGCGATTCAATTGTATTTCCAATCCCGCTTTTGGCGCAGACGGGTGATTTCATTGTGTCAGGGAAAAGCAAAAATATTTCTATGAGCAATTTGCGCTATCAACCCTTGATGCCCACCTGGTTTTATAACAACGATTGGTATCTTTCCGCATTTTATGCAGTGTCACCATCGAAGGCACCCAGCGCAATAACTCCTTGCGCTTCAACCAGTCAACTAACATCGGGAAACGCCCCTGCGGACGCCGTTGTCATGCTTGCCGGTAGCAGGCTTCCTGTGTCGGGCCCAACACAAACGCGTCCGTCGGCTATTTTGTCAAATTATCTTGAGTCACCAAATCTGACGGGCGGCACGACATGTCGTTTCGCTTCATCGAACGCAAGTGCTACGAGTAGTTCTAATGACCAGGTGCTCATGGTTGCGCCATGAAACGTACCCGGAAAAAACGCATGAACTCACGTGGCTTCAGCTTAATTGAAATTGCGGTGGTGCTGATTATTATTTCAGTGCTGCTTGCCATCGTCGTCGTGCCGCTTTCCACACAGATCGAACAACGTCGCCGCGCAGATACTGAAAAGCAGCTTGAATTAATCAAGGAAGCGATTATTGGTTTTGCATTGTCCAACGGGCGATTTCCTTGCGCATCGAGAGCAACGGATAATGGTATTGAGTCGTTTATTAGTAAAGCTACGGGTACTTGCAACGCCTATGTCGGGTTAGTGCCTGCGGTTACGCTGGGATTAAGTCCGATTGATTCTTCGGGGTTCGCCGTTGATGCTTGGGAAATAACGCCGAATAGAATTCACTATGCCATTGCCGACTTGACGCCGTCTACACCAGTCCCAACTGCTTGTGCTTCTGCAGGGTCGCATGTTCTCACCAAAACCGATGGCATGAGATCGGCGACGATGGATTGTCTGGCTGATACCGCATTAAATATGTTGACCATCTGCGCAGTAAAGCCAAATGGCTCGCCAGCGGCGGCCTCAGCATGCACAGCGCCTTTGTCTACCAAAGCACCATTCGTGGTGTTTTCGCTTGGCAAGAATGCGCCTACGGGTGGCACAGGTGCTGATGAGGCGCATAACGTGGATACAGATTCGTATTTTGTTTCGCATACACCGACAGATGCGGCTTCGGCGTCTGGTGAGTTTGACGATATCGTCGTCTGGCCCTCACTCAACACGATATTTGCGCGCATGGTGCAAGCAGGCAAGCTACCGTAATTAATTATTTGCGTTTGCCTTGTTTGCCTCAAGAACGAAGCTTACATATCCAGTTTCATTTCTATTAACCCCCAAAACATATCCCTCCTGCTCCGCCTGCCTCGCCGCTTGAAACAAGCCAATTCCCAACCCGGCCGCCGCCGAATCAACAATCGGGACGCGAAATAGATTCTCCATTGCGGCGCTTGAAATTGCACTGCCGGTG
>JANXWW010000305.1 GCA_025350945.1 Burkholderiales bacterium | reverse complement strand
ACGGCGAGCAAAATCATCACGCTCCAAAAGATGGAAAGATCCAACTCCGCCCGCGGTGCTGTGGGGCTATACAACATGAGTAGCCTCAAGTCTGGTCTTTAAAGACTTGACACACTCAGCGAAAACTTCGCCGCGATGTTTATAGTTTTTGAACATGTCAAAGCTCGCGCAGGCGGGCGACAACAACACGGCATCGCCTGAAGATGCCCGTGAATAGGCGCTCTCCACGGCATTGGCCATTGACGATGCGTGCATCGTGGAGACTCTGGCTAAGGTAATCGCGCTCTCCAGTGAGCGCGCATCTTTGCCAATCAGCACCACTGCTTTTGCGTGCCTGCGAATCGGCTCGGCCAGCGGCGAAAAATCCTGTTCCTTACCTTCGCCACCGGCAATCAAAATCACGGGCACGGTCATGCCATTCAAAGCCGCTACAGTTGAGCCGACATTGGTGCCTTTGGAATCATCGTAGAAAGTCACGCCATTGATGACGCCGACATTTTCCAGGCGATGTGGCAGTCCTGCGAAGTGGCGCAACCCTTCCGCAAGTGGTCTAGCGTCGCAACCAATTGAGCGACACATTGCGAATGCAGCCAACGCATTGGCGGCATTGTGCAAACCCGCCACCGGCATTTCATTTAACGCCATCAACGGCACATTGCCTTCGCAGAGCTTGCCGTTGGCGATGCCGAAATCAGTTTCAGTGGGTGCCAAATCCAGGCCAAATGTGGCGAATGATTTGGACGCATCCACCATCACCATGCTCGCCACATCTTCACGATTCAACACCTGATGCTGGGCATGTTTGAAAATACGTTTTTTCGCCGCCGCATATTCATCCATTGACGCATAACGATCAAGATGATCCTGCGACATATTCAGCATGGTGGCAGCATCAAGATGCAAACTGGATGTCGTCTCCAATTGAAAACTGGATAGCTCAAGCACGTACACATCGGGCTGTCCATCGACATCCAAACGTGCCAACGCATCGAGCACAGGCAGGCCGATATTGCCCGCCACCACGGTCTTCAAACCGGCAGCCGCGCACATCGCACCCACCATCTCGGTGACCGTTGATTTTCCGTTTGAGCCGGTAATACCAATCACTTTAGGTCTGTGTCCTGTTTGTTCATTTAATTTAATTTGCTGCCACGCGAAAAGCTCGATGTCCCCAACGATTGCTTTGCCCGCCGCGACGGCGCGCGCGATGGCCGGGTGACACGCGGGCCCAGCAACGGCCACGCCCGGGCTTGCCACAATGAGTTCGGCGTCGCCAACAGCGGCGTCGAATACTTTTCGGTTCCAGTCACCGGCGATGCATTCAACATCGGCATGTTCGTTTCTGAATTCATCAAGCCCTGGAGAGTGGTCACGGGAATCGGCGATTCGCACTGCAGCACCCACACGTTTTGCCCATCGGACGACAGAGCGTCCGGTGTCTCCCGCACCAAGAACAAGTATTTTTTTATCATGCCAATTCACCTCCGTCACTCATATCTTTTCATTAAACACAAGCGTTTGTGGGCTATTCGGAGCACAAATGGCTCAAACGGCACGCCTGTGATGAGGTTTAAAAAATAAATTTGTACAATTTTGCTCATCAAAATCTCAGCGCAATTTCAATGTTGAGAGACCAAACAACACCAGCATCATCGTGATAATCCAGAAGCGAACCACGACCTGATTCTCTTTCCAGCCTTTCAATTCATAGTGGTGATGCAGCGGTGCCATGCGGAACACACGCTTGCCGGTGAGCTTGAATGACGCCACCTGAATCATCACCGAAAGCGTCTCCACCACAAACACGCCGCCCATCATGATGAGTACGATTTCCTGGCGACAAATCACCGCGATCAACCCCAGCGCCGCACCGAGCGCCAGCGCGCCAACATCGCCCATAAAAACTTCTGCTGGGTACGCGTTAAACCAGAGAAACGCAAGTCCTGACCCCGCAATCGCACCGCAGAAAATCGCCAGCTCACCGGCTCCAGCGATGTGCGGCACACCGAGATATGCGGCAAAAACTTTATTACCCGCAACATAGGCAAAAATCGCTAGCGCGGAGGCCACCATCACGGTCGGCATGATCGCGAGTCCATCCAGGCCATCGGTTAAATTCACCGCATTTGAAAACCCCACTACCGTAAACCAGCCCAGCACAATGAAGCCAATCGTGCCCAAAGGAATCGCCACGGTTTTGAAAAACGGCACAATCAAATCGGTTTGCTGTGGCAGATTCGCGCGATAAGCAATGTAGGAAAGCGCCACCGATGCAATCACTGTCTGCCAAAAAAATTTCGCCTTCGCCGATAAACCTTTGGAATTTTTATGCACCACTTTTCGGTAGTCATCAATCCAGCCGATGATGCCAAAACCAATCGTGGTGGCAAGACATGCCCACACATAACGGTTTTCAAGATCGCCCCAAATCAATGTAGTGACCGCCACTGAAACGAGGATCAGCGCACCGCCCATGGTCGGCGTACCGGTTTTGACCAGATGCGATTGCGGGCCATCGTTACGCACCGATTGACCAATTTTTAGCGCGGTTAATTTACGAATCATCCACGGGCCGACAATAAATGAAATCGATAGTGCGGTCAGCGCAGCCAGCACCGTGCGCAGCGTGATGTAGCCGAACACGTTGAAGGTGCGAACATCACGTCCTAACCACTGAAAAATTTCGAGCAGCATGTTTAGTGGGCTCCGTGAGTGTTGTTTTTAAAATCGGGAACCAGTTTTTCGACCACACGTTCCATTTTCATGAATCGTGAACCTTTGACCAGCACCGTGACATTCGGCGCAAGCACTTTTTCAAGCTCTTCCAACAAGTCATCAGGCGACTCAAAATGCCAACCATCACGGCCCAATTCAATCACCGTTTGCTCGGTCAATGTGCCGAGCGCGAACAGGCCATCCAGCGCGGCGTGGCGGGCATAGGCGCCAATTTCGGCATGCATGGCAGGCGCGTCTGCACCGAGCTCGCCCATGTCGCCCAACACCAGATAGCGCCTACCGGGCATAGCCGCCAGCACATCAATGGCTGCACGAACTGAATCCGGGTTCGCGTTATAAGTATCGTCAATGATGGTGGCATCTTTATGGCCGCCGTAAGTCCGCAAACGACCGGCCACGCCTTCAAAATCTTCAAGGCCGTCACGTATGGTTTCAAGCGGAATATCCAGCGCAATCGCGGTCGCGGCGGCGGCCAGTGCATTGCGCTGGTTGTGTTCACCCACCACATGCAAATGTACTTCCACAGATTTATGCGCATGGCGAATCACGAGTGATTGTGTTGAGAGCTCACCGACAACATCATCGTTGGTATCAGTACCAAAACCTATCACGCGGCGTTGCCCCGCCAGTTCACGCCAGTACAATCCAAAGCGATCGTGCATATTCACCACCGCAATACCCTGCGATGAGAGCCCCGCAAAAATTTCGCCCTTCGCTTCGGCAATCGCCTCACGCGAACCCAATTCACCAATATGCGCCGTACCGGCCATGATGATGAGTGCGATATCGGGCGAGACCAGCCGCGTCAAATAATCGATTTCACCCAGGTGATTCATGCCCATTTCAAACACGGCGTAGCGATGCGCGTGATTTAAACGCATCATCATCAATGGCACACCAATATGGTTGTTGAGATTGCCCGCCGTGGCGAGAATGGTTTCGCTTTTGTGTGCGCCGACATGCACGAGCAAAATCGAACGCAGCATTTCTTTCACTGTCGTTTTGCCGTTGCTGCCGGTCAACGCAATCATGGGAATGGAGAATTGACTGCGCCAGAATTGCGCCAATCGCCCCATCGCCAGAATAGTGTCGCCAACGATAATTTGCGGTATCGCGGAAGCCGTAGAAACTTCGCGTGACACGAGTGCTACCGCAGCGCCACGAGCAGCCGCCTTTTCTACATAGTCATGCCCATCAAATTTTTCACCTTTGATGGCGATGAATAATTCGCCTTTGGCGACAGTGCGGCTATCAATTGATACGCCCATAAAATTCGCATCGCCATTGACGAGCACAGCACCCAGCTTCATCGATGTGGCGAGCGCTGTCATGGCAATCGTCATACCCGATTTTCCGGTTTGTGCCCTGTCCAACGGGCCAGCGCTTCGCGCGCTTCTTCCACGTCGCTGAAATGGTGTTTGGTCTCGCCAACGATCTGATAATCCTCGTGACCTTTGCCCGCGATCAGCACGATATCGCCCGCGCATGCTTCATTTAACGCTTCATAAATTGCCTGATGCCGATCTTCAATCGCGCGATACTTGGCACCCTTTAATGCTGGCTCAATATCGGCGATGATGGCAAGTGGATTTTCATTGCGCGGATTATCGGATGTGATGAATGTGACATCCGCATACTGCGCAGAAATCGCACCCATCAACGGACGCTTGCCACGATCACGATTGCCGCCGCAGCCGAAAACCGAAATCAATCGACCGTTATGCGGCACAATCGCTGCCACCGTAGACAGCGCTTTTTCCAGCGCATCCGGGGTGTGCGCGTAATCCACCACCACCAGCGGCTTGTTGCTGTCACCAAAATTATCATCGGTCGCGCGTACTGTCTGCATGCGACCCGGCACCGGCGTTAATTCACTCGCGAGGCGAACCGCTTGTGTGAGCGTCAACCCGCTCGCGAGCAGCACACCCATCACCGCCAATAAATTGCTGATGTTGAATGCGCCGAGAATACCGCTTTCCACTTCCGCCATGCCATGCGTGCCGCGAACGGAGAATGACAAACCACTTGCCGATACCGATAAATTAGCGCCGATTAAGTCTGCAAATTTACTGCCACCATTGCATGCATAGCGAATGACTTTGATGCCGTGTTCAGACACACAATTCGCCAAATCACGACCAAACACGTCATCGACATTGATGACCGCCGTTTGCACGCCGCGCGCCGCAAACAGTTTTGCTTTGGCCGCGCCATAGGCTTCCATCGTGCCGTGATAATCCAGATGATCGCGGGTGAGATTGGTGAAGACGGCGACATCAAATTTCACATCATCCACGCGACCTTGATCGAGACCGTGGCTGGAGACTTCCATCGCACATGCTGCCGCACCTGCATCTGCGAGCGCGCGCAAGGTGCGCTGCAAAATAATAGCGTCCGGTGTGGTGTTGTCTGACGCGCTCAACGCACCAAATAATCCGTTACCAATGGTGCCCAGCACGGCGGATGTGCGCCCGGCAATCTGCATCGCCTGCGCCACCCATTGCGATACCGAGGTTTTACCGTTGGTACCGGTTATGCCAACCATCCAGATTTCATTCGATGGATTCGCATAGACATGCGCACCGATAGCGCTCGCATGCGATTTCAGATTGGTCACCGCAATATGCGGCACTTTCCATTCTGGCTGCCACTGAAAATTATCTGCCTCATAAATCACCGCTGATACGCCACGCGTGATCGCATCCGAAATAAATTCGCGGCCATCACGTGCGGTACCGCGATAGGCCAAGAATACAAATCCTTGGCGCGCTTCGCGGCTGTTGGCGGTGGCGTCGGTAATGCGCGCGGGCAATTGATCCATGGCAGCGAGCAAACCTTTTACAGTCGCGAATGGCACGACGGCGGGCGTCATCATTTGGGCCACTGTTTTATCCATCTCAGCCACGCTCTTTCGTCGCAGTAAGAGCGGCCGACGCCACTTCACTCACCGGCGCATCAGGCGGCACACCGGACATGCGCAATGCCTGCGTCATCACACTTGAAAACACGGGGGCTGAAACTTCTGCACCGTAATGTTTTCCCGCCGAAGGCTCGTCAATGGTAATCGCCAAAATGTAGCGCGGGTTCGACACCGGCCCGTAGCCCACGAACGAGGCGAGATAACGACTTTGGTCATATTGACCATCGATAAGCTTATACGCGGTGCCCGTTTTTCCGGCGACGCGATAGCCTTGCACCTGGCCCTTTTTCGCTGCCAGCTCAGTCACGTTTTCCAGCATGCGCGACATGGCGCGTGCGGTCTTCGCCGAAATAATTTGCCTGCCGATCACATCACCATCGCGCTTTAAAAATGTGACGGGCAAGAGCACGCCATCGTTGGTGAAGACCGTATATGCGCGCGCCAATTGAATCGCACTGACCGACACGCCGTAGCCATAGCCCATCGTCGCCTGCTCAATCGGCTTCCAAGTGCTCGCGGCGCGCAATCGCCCGGGTGTCTCGCCGGGAAAACCCGTTTTCGGCGTAACGCCAAAACCTAATTCGTTATAAAGACTCCATAGTTTTTCGGGCGGCAATTGCAGCGCCAATTTTGCCGTGCCAATATTGCTCGACTTCTGAATAATTTCCGACACTGTCATTTGCGGCGCAGGATGGGTGTCGGTAATTGTTTTACTGCCGATGGTGAGTCCGTTGCCGGTCACAATCACGGTTTCGGGTTTCACGATGCCCGCTTCCAAGGCAGCCGAAACCGCGAACGGCTTGAACGTTGAGCCGGGTTCGAACGTGTCGGTCACGCTGCGATTACGCATCTGCTGGGTTTGTACATTGGTGCGATTGTTCGGATTAAAGTCTGGTTGATTCACCAGCGCCAGCACTTCGCCGGTGTGCGCATCGAGCATCACCAACGCGCCACCTTTGGCCTTGTTTAAATCAACCGCCGCTTTCAATTCGCGGTGCGCGATATATTGCAGACGCTCATCAATTGATAAATTGAGCGGCTTGCCTTCGCGCGGAATTTTTAGGTTCTCCACATCTTCAACAATGCGACCCTTGCGATCCTTAATCACGCGGCGCTGGCCCGGCGAGCCCGCGAGCGAGGCCTGTTGCGCCAATTCAATTCCCTCTTGGCCTTGATCTTCCACGCTAGTGAAACCAATCACATGCGCAGCCGTTTCACCGGTCGGATAAAAGCGGCGAAATTCGCGCTGTTGAAATATGCCGGGGATTTTTAGCGCCATCACGCGTGCGGCTTGATCCGGCGACATTTGCCGTTTTACCCAGACGAAATTTTTTTCTTTGTCTGCAATTCGCGTGCTCAACGTTTTCGTATCCATCGCCAGCACGGCGGCGAGCTTCACGATTTGCGCGCTATCGAGTTGCTTCATCGCCGATGGTGCGGCCCAGATCGATTCCACCGGCGTGGAAATCGCGAGCGCCTTGCCGTTGCGATCCATCACCGCGCCGCGAGAGGCGGGCATATCCACCACGCGCGCGTAACGCGCTTCGCCCTCGGCCTGCAAAAAATCGTTATCGAAACTTTGCAAATAAAATGATCGGCCGATCAGCAACACAAACGCACCCAGGCAAAAAATAAGCACCAAGCGCGAGCGCCATGCTTCGAGTTTTAAGCGCAATTCAGGAGACGCGATTTTGCGCGAAGAAAAATTCATGGCTTCACAATCGCTGCGGGTGCTATGACTGTCGAGTCCACCACCAGGATCACGGTCTTTTTCGGGTCCGGTTGCGTCATACCCAAATCGCGCTGCGCTTTTTGCTCAATGCGCTTACCGGTGCCGACGGTCTGGCTTTCAATTTGCAACTCACGCCATTCCTGATCGAGCTTGCGTTCAGCATCCTGTGCCGTTTGCAATTCCATAAAAAACTTGCGCGCGCGATGTTGCGAGGTGACGACTGACAGTGCGCAGCCGACCAGTGCGATCAATAGAATCAAATTCAAGCGGGTCATTTTGTGGCCACCGCAGTGCGCTCTGCCACGCGCATGATCGCGCTGCGTGAACGCGGATTGGCGGCCACTTCCGTCTCAACCGGTTTGATCGGGCGACCGATGACCGCAAGTGTGGCTTCGTTGATTTCATTGGCGCGAATCGGGAAATTCGAGGGCAGACGATCCGCCTTGGAAGCGGTTTGCATAAAGCGCTTCACGATGCGGTCTTCCAATGAGTGAAAACTGATCACGACCAATCTGCCTTTCGTCCGCAAACATTTCACGGCCTGCGGTAAAACTTTTTCTATCTCTTCAAGCTCTTGATTGATGAAAATCCGTAGAGCTTGAAACGTGCGGGTTGCGGGGTGTTGGCCCGGCTCGCGCGTACGGACTGTTTCTGCCACGAGCGCGGCAAGCTCGCGCGTGGTCCGAATACGTCCGCCGC
>JANXWW010000302.1 GCA_025350945.1 Burkholderiales bacterium | reverse complement strand
ACGAAAATAACAATCCAACGCGGGTGACACCATGGTGACCAGAGCTGCTCTGTTTGGAATCAAACCCACACGCCTCGTGGCGTTGATATTTGCCACGTTTTTTGTGTTTGCTCTACCAGGATTCGCTTTCGCCGACGCCGTGGCAGGCAAGGCGCTATTCGAAAGCGGCGGGGTGCAAGGTTGCAGCGGCAGTAGCTGCCACGGTGCAGCGCCTGGCACGTCTAACCCCAGAATTCTCCACGCCGCCAAGACACCTGCGGTAATTTCAAACGCAATTACAAACGGGATGGGCGGGCTGGTAGCAGCCAATTTTTCAGCCCAAAATCTTGTTGATCTGGCTGATTACATCGATACCAAGATTACCAATCCCGTGAACTTCGGTGCGGTAAGTTACAACCCGGGTGGTGTCGGCACGCCAGCCGCCAAAGCGATTGTTGCGCCGGATTTCATTTTGCCTTCCGCTTACAACGCGTTTGATAGGTTAACCATCGTTAACCCGAATAGTGCTACCGTCAGCTTTACAGTGACGACTTCAAACGGCACCTACATCGCACCAGTGAGCCAATGCTCAAGCGCGACTTTTACCTATCGTGCGACAGGTGGAAACAATACTAATTCCAGCGTGCGGACCGGCAACGTAACCATTACCAATCCTGCCGCACCGGTCGCATCCAGTAGCGCCTCGACGATTGCCTACAGCACATCGGCAACTGCAGTTGCGCTTACCCTCAGCGGTACGCCCACCAGCAGCATCACCATCACCCAACAACCGAGTGTTGGCAGCGTATCGGCGTCCGGTGCAACAGTGTCCTATACCGCCAGCAACACAGCCTACACCTCGCCCGTCACGTTTAAATACCGTGCTAACGGGCCTTGTGGCACGCAGTCGGCTGAGGCAACGGTTACCTTGACGGTAAATTCGTTACTAGCGCCTGTGATTACCAGCGCCGTCACGGTAAATGGCACGGGCGGTTCGGCGTTTAGTTATCTGATCACGGCAAACAATGCGCCCACTTCATTTAACGCCGCAGGCGCGCTGCCGCCCGGCCTCACTTTTAACGCGGGAACAGCCACAATTTCGGGCACGCCCACCGCGGCGAGTGCCTATCCGATCACGGTGAGCGCCACTAACGCGTCGGGCACCGGCTCGCAGGGCGTGACGATTACCATTGGCTTGATAGCCCCTGTAGTGACCAGTCTTGGTAACGCGAATGGCACTTCCGGCCAAGCCTTCAGCTATCAGATCACGGCCACTAATTTGCCTGCCTCATTTGGCGTGACCGGCGCACTGCCGCCGGGTGTGTCGGTGAATACGACCACAGGTCTTATTTCAGGCACCCCTACGGTTGCCGTCAGCACGGTCTTTAATGTGGTCGTGACAGCGACCAATTCTGCGGGCGCTAACTCACGTGCGCTTGCGATCTCGATTTCACTGAATGCGCCGACCGTGACCAGCGGCGGGACTGCCATCGGCACCGTGGGTCAAGCATTCTCGTATCAAATTACCGGCTCTGATTTTCCGACCAGCTACGCGGCCACCGGGCTTCCCACAAGCCTTACGCTAAACACGACAACTGGACTTATTTCGGGCACGCCCACGGTGCAAGGTACGATCAATGCGACCGTCAGCGCGTCGAACGGGGCAGGCACGAGCCCGCCACGTTCGCTGGTGATTACGATCGCGCTGCTGGCGCCAGTAATTTCCAGCAGCGGCTCCGTAAGCGGCACAGTAGGTCAAGCATTGACTTACCAAATCACAGCTTCCGGTCCGCCAACCAGCTTCAGCGCAACCGGACTTCCCCCCGGCTTGTCTATCAACACCGCGACTGGGCTTATTTCGGGCTTGCCTACTACGGTGGGTGCGTTTACAGCCACAGTTAACGCAACCAACACGACTGGCACGGGAAGTACAACAGTTACATTCTCGATTGCCAATGTGCCGCTGCCTGGCGTGACCGGGCTTAGTCTCGGCACTGCATTTAATACGCCAGTGGCGATCAGTCTTGGTTCGGCGGTAAATGGTAGTTTTACGTCGGTCGCGATTGTTGCGCAGCCTGCGAATGGCACGGTGGTGCTCAACGGCTTGAATGCGACTTACACACCTAAGCCAGGATTTTTTGGCACCGATAGTTTTACCTATGCCGCAACCGGTCAAGGCGGCACCTCGGGGACGGCAACTGTGACGATTACCGTCACGCCGCCGCCTGTGCCGGTGCTCACGACATTAGCAGTGACCGTGCCGTTTAATAAAGCGGGCATCGTTGATTTAGCCAGTGGTGTGGCGGGTATATTCACATCCATCACAATCGTCACTGCACCCACGCAAGGAACGGCAACGCTCAACGGCACAACGTTAAGCTATACGCCAAACAAGGGTTATTTCGGTGCAGACAGCTTGACCTTTGCTGCCATCGGTCCCGGCGGCACATCGGCGGCAGGAACGGTCAATATCACGGTGAGTACACAAGCGCCGCTCGCAGATGCCTTCGTATTTATTCTACCGCTGAATACGCCGACCACACTTGATCTTGCGCCATTCATCAGCGGCTCGGCGATCTCCGGCGTGCGCGTAGTAGCGCAGCCTGTGCATGGCGAAGTTTCAGTCAACGGCACCAAGATTACGTTCATACCCAAGCCCGATTTTTTCGGCGCAGATACGTTCACCTACGCCGCTTTCGGCAACGCGGGTACCTCACCGCCTGCGACAGTAAAAGTAACTGTCACCGGTCGTCCCGATCCCACCAAGCAAGCTGCAATAACAGGGCTCGCCGCCGCGCAAGCGGAAACAGCGGAACGATTTGCGAAGGCACAAATTTCAAATTTCCAGTTGCGGATGGAGTCGCGACATCGTGGTGATGATTCAATCAAGGCCGGCAAGTCAGGTGGCAAAGATGGCGCAAACGGTATTGCTGCTGTGGATCAATCAGACAAGCCGCGAGCTGGCACCTTCCTCGGTAATTCTTATGCGGCTGCAGCAGCAAAAGATATTGATCCGCTTGGCACCAAAGCAGCTACCGATCCTTTCCCGTTCTCGAACGAATTGGCATCACTGCTGGCGTCGCGTTCACTGAATGTCGCGGCACTGGCAGCGAGTGCATCAGCGAGTACATCAAGCGCGCCAATTACGCCCGCAGGTGCGGCGGGCAAATCAGGGCCGAATTTCTGGATTGCCGGCACCGCCAATTTCGGTTTACGTCAGGCCAATTCGCAACGTTCAGCGCTCGATTTCAGTACCAGTGGTATCAGCCTGGGTGTCGATCAACGACAGAGCGATCAATTGCTTCTGGGCGTGGGTGCGGGCTTTGCGCGCGACAAAACCGGGATCGGTAATGATGGCTCAAGCAGTCGCGCGACCGGCTATTCCGGTGTTGTTTACGCGAGCTATCAGCCAAGTGCGCAAACATTTGTCGATGGTCTTGTCGGCGTCGGTTCACTCGATTTTAAAACCAAGCGCTATGTCTCGATCATGGATCAATTTGCGAATGGCAATCGTAGTGGTGTGCAAATTTTTGGTTCAATCGCTGCCGGATACGAGTACCGCAATAACGGTGTGCTGCTATCGCCCTATGGTCGCGTAGATTTTTCCTCGAATAAGTTGCGGGAGAGTTCAGAGAGCGGGGCGGGTCAATACGCATTGACGTTCTTTGGGCAAACGGTCACGTCGCTGCAAGGGGTTGCAGGATTGAGAGCGGAAAGTGTTCACGACGTAAGTTTTGGCACGACTACGCCACGCTTGCGTCTGGAATATCGGCGTGAGTTTAAAGGTGCAAGTGATGGCTCGGTGGGCTATGTGGATCTCAATGGCGGGCCACGTTATGGCTTCGCAACCGGGCCTGTGGCACGCAACGCATTGGCGCTCGGATTCGGTGCTGATTTCATTCGCCGCGAGGGGCTGAAGATTGGGCTCGATTACGAACTGCTGCACACCTTTAATCGCGATAGCAATCAGTCGATTCGTTTGAGCTTTACCCAGGATCTCGATGGACGCGGTGGGCCACTCGCTTTGCTTGCCACCAAACCGAAAGACGTTCAGGTGGATGCGGGCTACACGTTTGACGCCAACGTCACGCGCGCAAAAGAGTCGGGCGATAAGCGTGCCGATCGATCCACCAGTTTGAATGCGGGCTACGCGCAAACCTACACATTCAACAACTATCCGAATATTCGCGCACTCGTCACATACTCGGCGGGCGGTGAAAAATTCCAGAACTTCGATGGCTTGAGCCGTGCCAGTGCTGGTCTGCAGGGCGAATTGCAATATCGGATGTCAGGCGATTTTGATGCCGCCACATTCTCGCTGACCGCGCAAGCAACCGGTGAATATTTCCAATCGGTATTACGCCGCGGCATCCGATCATCAATCGCCAGCTCGGTGCGTGTGCCACTAACTGATCGCGTTAGCTTATTTGCTACCTTGGCCCACAACGAGCGCAATGCGCGCAGCGATGTGTTTACCAGCCGCGAAAATGCTGCGCGTTTCGGTGTTGACTTCGCGTTTAGTGCCAGCGAAACAATTTATTTGAACGGTGAATTCAGAAAAGGGCATTTTGTTTCCAGCGGCCGTGCATCGTTGGAAAATCTGGCGATTGCAGATGTGTTTGTGCTGGATGATTCATTCCTGCGTACCGATTTTCTGACTTATCGCACCAAAGGCAAAACAGTGCTGTCCACGCTCGGCTATAACCGTGGGCTGGGAGAGCGTCATTCGCTGGATCTGTCATGGCGGCGCATATTGTCCACGCCTGATTTCCGGCCAGCTTTTGTCACATCTTCCCGCAGTTATGTGGTGGATCAATATTCGCTCGTTTATCTGATGCGATTCTGAAGGAGTTGATCGTGTTGAATGTCTTTCGTACTCGTTTTTATTGGTTTATTTCTGCGTGTATGTTTGCTGGCTTGTTTTTAGCTGGCTGTGGCGGCGGAGGGGGTGGCAGCAGCGCCACAGATACCGTGCCGGGCCCGGGTCTGGCAGCACCGGTGGCAACGTCAGAGCCGAACGCGTTTTTACTGTTCCCCAACCCGCAATTGCAGGCCGATGGAGCCAAACAAACCGACACTCGCGCCTATGCCGACGCATATTACGCGGCGATTGATCCGACCAACGCAAAAGACACCTTGGCGAAATGGAAGGCCGCCAATAATTTTGATTCAGGTGCGGGCACGCAAGTCTCGGTGGTGTTTGGTGACAAGCGCGATCTAGGCTACGGGCGACGGATGACGGTGCGGCAAAATCCGGATGGCACATCTGCCTATCTGGTTGAAAATTATTTGATCCAGGCGGGCGCAGCGTATGCCTATTCGCCACTTAATCTGGAGGCCGCCATTGTGCGCGATCAGCGCTGGCTGTTGGGCTACAACACGATTGAATTCAGCCCCGGCCCGAATAGTGGCGTGAGTTTCGCAAAATTTTATAACTTCAATGCCAAGACGGGGCTGCGCGAAACCACGGTTGATCTCGACGGTCGTGGCGAAAAAGCCATGCCCGGCCCATGCATTACCTGCCACGGTGGACGCGGTGATGCATTGACGCCGCCAGACGCCACCGGCAAGCCGCGTTTTAATCTGGTGTCTAACGGCCCGAGTAACACGCGAGGTGACGTGCGTGCGCAATTGCATCCGTTCGAAGCCGATGCGTTTGATTATTCCAAAACAGCAGGCTATAGCCGCGCTGAGCAGGAAGCGGCACTGAAAACAATCAATAAAATTGTGTTGTGCTCGTATCCGCTGCCAGCACCTTCCGCAGCACCCGAAGACGCCTGTCGCCGTCCCGCGCAGGCGGGCGAGTGGCAAGGCACCGCCTCGACGGTGATTAAGGCCGCGTATGGCGGCGACGGTCTGCCCAATGCGGTATTTGCTGATAACTTCGTGCCACCGTCCTGGGAAGTTGCTGGGCAAACCACGCTGTATAAAAACGTTTACACGCCAGCATGTCGCACCTGTCATCTGCTGCGCGGCACGGGTTTGCAATCCGATATTGATCTATCAACATTCGACAAATTTGACGCCTATGCTGATCGTACCAAGGCGCATATTGTGGATCGCGGCAATATGCCACTCGCAAAAATTGTTTACGACACATTCTATGGCTCAAGCAGCCCCGAAACGCT
Organism: Burkholderiales bacterium; assembly: GCA_025350945.1. Lineage (GTDB taxonomy): Bacteria > Pseudomonadota > Gammaproteobacteria > Burkholderiales > Usitatibacteraceae > UKL13-2. Next base: position 1,294 of record JANXWW010000302.1, on the reverse strand, counting down.
CGCCACTTTTTTACAGGATCGCGGCTATGTCGCCAAAGATTCTGCCGGTCGCGCGTTAAAGCCGGGCCGTCCGTTGGCGGACGCAGGTCCGGACCGTGTGGTGCGTCCCGGTGCGACCGTGTTATCCGCGTCAAAGAGTTTGTTCGCAAATGGCTATCAATGGTCGCTGGTATCAGGGCCTGCTGGCGGTGGTGTGCTGAGCAATGCAACGGCAGTTGAAGCAACCTTTACGGCGAGCTTGGATGGCGCTTATGTTGTGCAATTGATTGCGACCAATGGCAGCACGTCGGGCTCGCCCGTGCAGTTGCGCATTGCGGTGGATAGCCAGCTTGCTGTGGCACCGGCAAACATAAGATTTGCCGACATTAAAACTATTTTGCAATCGGCGAGCGGCGGCTGTACGAATGCAGGTTGCCACGCTATCGCCAGCACTGGCGGCGCGGCGGCACCGGTGGTATTCGCGAATATTGATCGCAACGGCGATGGCAGTGTCGGTGATGCCATCGATGATGCATGGCTGTACGCCGAGGTGCGCAGCCGGATTAATTTTACCGATGTTGTTGCCAGCCCGCTATTGCGCAAACCATCCGGCAATCATCACAACGGTGCGCAACGTCCCGGCTTTAACACGAGTGTGGCACCGGGGCAGCCGAACCGCGCGAGCTATGATTTGCTGGTGAATTGGATCGCTAACGGTGCGCCGCAATAATTGTAGGTTGAGCAGGCCTCATCTGCCCAACATCAAACCTCACCATATTCACCACTGCCAGTAACAGCTCGTAGGTTGGCGGCAACAATGAAACGGTACGCATCATTGGAGTGACTTTGATTGCAAGCGCGGAATTTTTCTGTAATGATTGCTGTATAACTGCTGATCATTAACATGCGCTATAAAACTCTGGCCTCTTTGAGATGGCTGCTTATAAGATACTTGGTGTGCGGGCAAGCTAATGGCTTTTGCGCCGATGAAATTGGTAGCGGCGTGGCAACTCAAGATGCCGCGCTTTTGTTGCGCAATAGAATCCCGCCTGACGAGATTCCGTCAGGTAAATTGCCAAATTTTCCTGCTTTGACTTTGACTCAGCCTTTGAGCGCTCCCCCATCGGCTGACAAGAGTAAACAGCCGGAGATTTCGCTTGCAGTCATTACTATCTATGGAACTGTTGATTCCGAAGATATCCAGACACTGGAGAAATCGCCGATCACAAAGATGCGCAATATTTTGGATAAGAGTGGTAAATCTCACATGCCCATATTTGTTGAGAGTACCGCTGTACATGGGAGCCGCGCTGTC
>JANXWW010000283.1 GCA_025350945.1 Burkholderiales bacterium | reverse complement strand
GGCGTGCCGAAAACCATTTCTGTTGGTGCTGAACACAATTATCAATTGACGTCTGCGCATATTGAACAACACTGGAATTCTGAAACAGTGGCTGCATTGATTGCGTCACCGTCGAACCCGACCGGCACGCTGGTTTCGCATGATGAATTGAGGCAAATTCATCATGCGGTGAAAGCGAGAAACGGCACGCTGATCGTTGACGAAATTTATCAAAGTCTCACTTACGGCGTAGCACCTTCCACCGCGCTGTCGATTTCGGATGATTTATTTGTGATCAATAGTTTTAGTAAATATTTTCAGATGACGGGCTGGCGATTGGGCTGGGTGGTGGTACCGCCCGCGTATGTTCGTGAGATGGAAAAACTCGCGCAGAATTTATTTATCTCGCCTTCAACCCCCGCGCAATACGCGGCGCTGGCGGCATTCGATGTTGAAACGATTCGCGTGCTGGAAACGCGCCGGGCCGAATTTCAGGCGCGTCGTGATTTTCTGATTCCGGCGTTGCGTGAATTAGGTTTTGGCATTCCGGTCGTGCCGCAAGGCGCGTTTTATATTTATGCGGATTCATCAAAATTGAGCGCGTCAAGTTTTGACTTGTCGCGAAAGATTTTGGCTGAGGCACATGTCGCGCTCACACCGGGAAAAGATTTCGGTGCGAATCAACCTGAGCGGCATATTCGTATTGCCTACACGAACAAAATTCCAAGACTGGCGGAAGCCATTGAGCGCATTCGGAGGATTTTATGAAAAAGTTTTTTTTATTGGGTTATGCATTGATCGCATTTTCCTTGTTTGCACTGAATGTAGCTGCGCAAGACAAGGCGGATCGCGCGATTAACGAAAAAATTACGGTTAGAGCAAACGTAGATGATGTGTGGAAAGCGTGGACGACGACGGAAGGTGTCAAAACATTCTTCGCACCCGATGCAAAAGTGGAATTACGTGTTGACGGCTCGTTTGAAATTTATATCAATCCACTCGCTGAAGTAGGTCAGAAAGGCGCGGACGAAATGCGCATCCTCGCGTTTCAGGATAAAAAAATGCTGACGTTTACCTGGAATGCACCGCCGTCTTTGCCCGAAGCGCGCAAGCAGCGCACGGTGGTGATTGTTCGCTTTATTTCGCGTGGTGATTCGCTCACCGATGTGACGTTGCAGCATGTGGGCTGGGGAGATGGCGGTGAATGGGATAAGGCATTCGATTACCTCACGAAAGCGTGGCCAAGTGTGTTGAAGAATTTAAAGAAGCGTTTTGATGATGGCCCGGTGGATTGGAAGCCGTGGCTTGAGCAATTAAAGCGTGGACAGGCGGTGAATCAGAAGAAGTGAAATAAGCGGCGCGTTTTTTGGGGCTAACAACTTTTTGGATAATGGAAAGGAAGAATGATGGATAACCGAATGGTCGCTACCACGTTTGAAATTCCGGGTTTTATGGTTGTAGAAAATCTCGGCGTCGCGCGCGGCATCATTGTGAGATCGCGCTCAATCGTCGGCAACTTTCTGGGTGGCATTCAGTCCCTGTTCGGCGGCAATATCACGATCTACACCGAGCTTTGCGAACAGGCGCGTGCGGAGGCGTTTGAGCTGATGTGTCTGCATGCGCGCCAACGGCAGGCAGACGCGATCATCGGCATGCGTTATGACGCGACTGAAATCATGGCGGGTTTGACCGAGGTGCTTTGTTATGGCACAGCGGTAAAGCTCAAAGCGGTAGCGAAATAATTTATGTCGTTCCCCACCAATAATTTTTTCCATTCAGGATCAAGATGAAAAAACTGCTGCTATCCGCTGTTATATCGCCTCTTGTTTTTTTCACGCTACACCATTCGCTTGCGATTGCGCAGCCATCGGCTTCAGCCGCAGCGCAACCATCGGCTTCAGCCGCAGCGCAACCCACACCGGTCTATGCGGTGCTTTCGCTCATTGGCGACAAGCTTGATATTATCGTTGCACGTCAGCAAACCGGTACGCGAGTGGATGCGAATTTGCGCGAATCGGTTGCGATCAGTAATGCTGTGTTTGATAACGCAGTGGTTAGTGCAATTGCTGAGGCTGTTAGGAAAATTAATTCCAAGGCTGAACTCGCGGCGATCAATACTCGCAGCCTAGTGTTGTTTGAGAAGCAGCGTGAATTGTTTGCGCAGAGTGGTGACAAAATTCTGATTCCGGACGCTATCCGTTCAGCATTGAAAGACCAGAACGCAACACATCTTATCCTGGTCACCAAACGTCGCGATGATGCTTCTGCTCAGTTCGTGGGCGGCAGCTCTGACGGCAAAGGGCGAATTGAAGGTTTGGGTTTTTATCTGGATGGATCTGCGTCAACGAAAGTATCAGAGACGGGTGATGGTGGGCGTGGATTCATCGCGCCGTTTGTGTATATCGATGTTGCGTTGATCGAAATGGCATCATCAAAAGTAATTAGTAAAGAGAAAGTGGTCGCCTCAAGGCCGGTATCTTCGGGTCAGGCTGTCAGAGATGTTGGTAGTCCGTGGGAGGCGCTGAGCTCCGCCGAAAAGGTGCGCCTTGTAAATGTAATCATTCAGGACGAGATTGCACGGGTAATGCCGAGGTTGCTGAAGTAAGTTCGGGTTATGGTTGTAGGCACGGACTGCGAGCGGGTAAGAGCGGGGGCGCTATAATTTGCCCACATTAACGAGGCGATAATTTATGGCAAACATCTCTCTGCTGCGCGAAAAAAATACAGTTCATCGCGATGATGAACGCAATCCCGGTACTCGATTGGATCTGGGTCCGGTGAAAGATGTGCGTATCAATCGTAGTGCGATTGAACGTCGTGCTGCCACGCTGGGCACGCGCCGCACGGTCAAAAAAGAGGTGCAAGCTGCGTGGCTGCTGCATGCGGTTAAAACTATTGACCTCACGACCTTATCAGGCGATGACACTGATGGCACGGTGAAGCGGCTGTGCGCGAAGGCGCGTCAACCGATTAGCGCCAAGTTGTTGGCCGATTTGGGCGTAACAGAAATTTTCGTGCATCAGCCGCTTACGACAGGCGCGGTCTGCGTTTATCATCGCTTTGTGGCGACTGCGGTTGAGGCGCTGCAAGGCTCCGGCATTCCGGTTGCTGCGGTGTCCACTGGTTTTCCCGCAGGCTTAAATCCGTTTCCGCAAAAAATTGAAGAGATCAAGGCGAGTGTGAAAGCCGGGGCGATGGAAATCGATATCGTTATTTCGCGCGAGCATGTGCTCACCGGCAATTGGCGCGCGCTCTACGATGAAGTGAAAGCGTTTCGCGAAGCCTGCGGGCCCGCGCACATGAAAGCGATTATCGCGACGGGTGAGCTGGGTACGCTGAAAAATATTATGCGGGCTTCCATTATCTCGATGCAGGCGGGCTCTGATTTTATCAAAACCTCCACCGGCAAAGAGCTCACCAATGCCACCCTCGCCGGCAGTCTCGTCATGCTGCGCGCGATCCGCGCCTACTTTGAGGAGACCGGCGTGAAAGTTGGCTTCAAACCTGCTGGCGGTATTCGCAGCGCGAAGCAATCGCTGGATTGGTTGATGTTGATGAAAGAAGAGCTGGGCGATGATTGGATGCAGCCGAATTTATTTCGCATCGGTGCATCGGCGCTGGTAAATGATATTGAGCGGCAGTTGGAGCATTTTGCGTATGGGCGTTATGCGTCGATGCAGTACCAGGCGTTGGGTTAACGGCACAAAAAAATTGAGTCGTAATTGAGTCGTAATTGAGCCGCATGAAAGAAAATAAATGAGAGTCGCAGAAATTGTGAAACAAAAATCGCTTGCCTACGGCGCAGCACCTGAAGCCGCCACACCCGCGCTCGACTGGATTGCAGAGCACGACGGCAAATTCGGTCTTTTTATTAACGGCACATTTCGCGAGCCGCAATCAAAAGAATATTTTGATTCGAATAATCCATCGACGAATAAAAAACTCGCACGCATCGCACAGGCGAATAAAAAAGATGTTGACGATGCTGTCAAAGCCTCGCGCAAAGCTTATCCCGCATGGAGCAACACGCCGGGCCATATTCGTGCGCGATATCTCTATGCGATTGCACGGCAAGTTCAAAAACATTCGCGTTTGTTTGCGGTGCTGGAAACGCTCGACAACGGCAAGCCGATTCGCGAAACGCGCGACAT
>JANXWW010000263.1 GCA_025350945.1 Burkholderiales bacterium | reverse complement strand
TTATCGCGAAGCCTTGTCGGCATCCAATGTGTTGCTGTCGCCAATACCGCGATTTACCCAAGATCCTGAAAAAATGTGCAGTTCGTTCACCCGGTTTTGGGCGGCAGTAGGACGCGAACGTGTTGATCGAGGCGGGCGACGTAAATCATAATTATGCTCTCATTCCTAATCAATAAACCTGGCTTCGAAATGACAGCGGGTAGGTTAGGTTGTGAAGCTACCTGCCAACCTCAATTGGAGAAGTCTTATGTTAGTAATTGAAGGATCTGAATTGCTTAATTGCCTTTTTGACCGACTAGGTTGCCGATTGTTTTTGGCTGCTCATCCGCAAGATCACGATCTGTTGATTTAACCAACCTGTCTGTTGTGGCACGCGGGATGCGACTGCCGGTTGTGGCGCTGAAGCCAGCCAATTGCGCGTCTGCTTTTTTTGCGGCTGGCGGTGTTTCCGTCGCGGCGCATGCAGATAGGAGCGCCAACGTGAATGCAGATAAACCAATGAGCATTTTTTTCATAACGATCTCCTGAAGTAAGGGGATTAATTTGTACAACAGAATTAATATCTTACAGTAGTTAACTCTATGCACGCAGAAGGAAATTTTTTAAATACGTCAACTCGTTATTTAATAATCATGCCAACGCTTTTACCCGAAGCTGCACACCATTAAACATCTTTGCACTTTTATTCCGTGCCGCTTTTGCGAGGAATCTGTTTATTACGTTGATGTGATACGTTGACGCGAAAAAAAATATTCCTCACCCGATAATTCTGAGTTTAGAATGACAGTGAGATTTTTGCTGTACAACAAAAGCCAATGTGGGTGCGGTGTTTAGGCGATTTTTGCTCGAAACGCCTCACCAACGCTAGACTTTAAAATCAATAAGGTAATGTCACTTCAGGCTTTGCTGCCTGCAACACCCGCCGAAAATCTTCCTTGATCCGCGTAAGCGCTGCATCTGTTTCCGCCTCAAATCGCAACACAATCACCGGCGTGGTGTTCGATGCTCTGGCCAAACCAAAACCATCCGGATATTCCACGCGCAGACCATCGATAGTGATGACCTCGGTTGCACCGGTAAATCTTGCGGTGTGCAAGAGCGAATCGATTAGACGATGTGGCTCACCTTCGGCTAATTTCCAATTTAATTCCGGTGTGGAAACCGCATTCGGCAGCGCTTTTAACGGCGCACTGGCATCGCGCGATTTGCTGATGATTTCCAGCAAGCGCGCGCCGCAATAAAGCGCATCGTCAAAACCATACCAGCGCTCTTTGAAGAAAATATGCCCACTCATTTCGCCTGCGAGCGGTGAGCCGATTTGTTTCATTTTCAGTTTGATCAGCGAGTGTCCGGTTTTCCACATCAGCGGGCGGCCACCGTGATCGCGAATCCATTTGAATAAATTACGCGATGATTTCACATCAAAAATAATTTCGCCGTTCGGCACGCGCGAGAGCACATCTGCCGCGAACAACATCAACTGCCGATCCGGAAAAATAATTTCGCCGTCCTTGGTGACCACGCCCAGACGATCTCCGTCACCATCAAACGCCAAGCCAATTTCGGCATCGGTTTCTTTTAACGCGCGAATCACATCCTGTAAATTTTTAGGTTGTGATGGATCGGGATGATGATTCGGAAAATTGCCGTCCACATCGCAAAATAATTCGATAACTTCGCAACCAAGCGCCTTGAACAATCGTGGTGCAATCGCGCCTGGCGAGCCATTGCCGCAATCTATCACCACCTTCATCGGCCGCGCGAGTTTGGCATCGCCAACAATCCGCGCCACATAATCGTCCGCAATATCGCGCGCCTCGTAGGTGCCTCTGCCATTTGCAAATTCGTCGGCTTCAATAGAGCGCTTCAAACTTTGAATCGCATCCAGCGCCAGTGTTTCGCCTTCGATCACCATTTTGATACCGTTATATTCCGGCGGGTTGTGCGAGCCCGTGACCATCACGCCGGATTTGGTGCCGTAGTGATGCGCGCCGAAATACACCATCGGCGTCGCACACACGCCGATGTCGATCACGTTAATGCCTGTTGATTGCAATCCGCGGGCGAGAGCGCTCGATAGCGATGGCCCGGAAAGCCGACCATCGCGGCCAATCGTGACGGAGGTGCCGCCGCGTTTTTTGGCTTCGGTACCGAGCGCCTTGCCAATCAGCACAACGGTTTCGGGCGTGAGAGAGGCACCAACAATGCCGCGAATGTCATAGGCTTTAAAAATTTCGGAAGCAACAGAACTCATGAAAACCTTTCGTTTTTGAAATCAATTCATACAGCTTGAATTAAACATTTTGCCACATGCTCCAGCAGAATCTGGTTCGCGCGCTGTCAATGCGGCTAAAATCAGCAGGATGTATTCCTCTATTGAATCTCTCATCGGCAATACACCGCTCGCGCATCTCGTGCGTATCCCTGCTGCTTGCGGCATCCACACGAGCAATGTCTTGCTCGGCAAACTGGAAGGCAATAATCCCGCAGGCAGCCTGAAAGATCGCCCGGCGATGTCGATGATCGCGCGCGCGGAAGAACGCGGCACCATCAAATGCGGCGATACCTTAATCGAGGCCACCAGCGGCAATACGGGTATCGCACTCGCGATGGCGGCTGCGATCAAGGGCTACAAGATGGTACTCGTCATGCCGGAACATTTATCGATCGAGCGCCGCCAAACTATGCGCGCGTTTGGCGCAGAGCTGATTTTGACGCCGCAAAAAATCGGTATGGAGGGCGCGCGCGATTATGCGGATGCGCTGCAAAAAGAACGCGGTGGTTTGATTCTTGACCAATTTGGCAATCCCGATAATCCGCTCGCGCATTATATGACCACTGGCCCTGAAATCTGGCGCGATACACGGGGCTTGATCACACATTTTGTCGCCACCATGGGCACCACGGGCACGATCACGGGGGTCTCACGTTTTCTGAAAGAAATGAATCCCGCGATTCAAATTATTGGCGTGCATCCAGCCGATGGCTCGAATGTGCCGGGCATTCGTAAATGGCCGGAAGCCTATGTACCAAAAATTTTTGATCGCTCGCGCGTGGATCGCGTGATTGAAGTCACGCAAGCCGATAGCGAAGAAATGACACGACGGCTCGCGCGCGAGGAAGGTATTTTTGCCGGTATCTCGTCGGGCGGCGGATTGGTCGC
>JANXWW010000255.1 GCA_025350945.1 Burkholderiales bacterium | reverse complement strand
ATCGACTCGCGGCGGATCAAACGGCACAGGCGCGCCGATCACGATCAAACTTTGCGTCGCGGAAAAAACGCCGATGGAGCCGCCCTGCTCGATTGCCGCAACACGCCAAAAATAGTTGCCGAACGGGAGCGCTTTGACAGGTGTGAAGCCGGTGGTCTTGAGCGCTGACTCATCAATTAGGAGGGAGGCGAATTTTTCATCAGTTGAAACTTGCAGGCAATAAAACGCGGCACCGGGGACGACATTCCAGACAAATTTGGCGTGGTTAAGCGCTGATGCGATGGCGGGTGCGGCAAGCTGACGCACGACACTAAATGTGTGCTCGCCGTTATTGCCCTCAAGTCCCAGCCCATCGATGGCGCGCACACGCAGAAAATATTCACCAAGTGCTATTGGACTAAAACGTATTGTGGCCGTGCCCGATTGAACCTCCACAAGCACATCAGCCACCGGATTTTTAAACGCTTTGTCGCGGGCCAATTGACCGCGGTATTTTTTCGCTTTGGCGATGGCGACAAACTTGAATTCGATTGCAGAATCGTACATTCGTTTGGCCAGATTTGCTGTCGGCGGTGCGGGTAACAATTCAATCGGTGGCAGCGGTGCTTTATTGGCCTCGGCAACGGTACCAAAACCCTGGTTCAAGGCGACATCAGCCGATTTGACGCTACCGGTACCCGCCACAGCCACCCTGCCCTCCAGCACCTCGCTGGAGGCTCTGGCTGCACTATTGGCTTCACCGCTTTCAGCACCCACGCGAAACACCGTGCCGCGAACGCCCATGTTGGATGTCGGGGTGCGAATTTCGTAGCGAGCGCCGCTGTTGCGCTGCTTGGCGACGGTAGTTTCAACGCGGCCAGAATCGAGACGGACGATGGAATCGGTGACACCGCCCGAATTTACAAACTGTCTCGCGTTTTCAAGCCGCACGCTTGATTTTGATTGCACCGTCAAGAGCGATCCATCTGCCATTTGCAGCGTGACAAAACCATCGCCACCGGTCGCCAGTTTGGTGCCTTCGTTGAATACCTCACCACCCTTGATTGGGCTGCCGTTGGCGTCTGCTGAGCCTTGTACGGACACCACTTTTACTGAGGCGGGTTCCATTCGCATGGCGTCAACCGGGATCTTGATGCGCGACTTAACCGGAAGCGCATTCGGGTTTTTGATCGCATTTATTTTCTGCAAGCTTTGCCATGCGCCACGATCGATCAGATGCTTATTGGCGATACTGATCAAGCTATCGCCCTGGGCGGTGGTGTAGGTGAACATCCGCGCTTCCTCTGCGAATGCAGTGGATTGGGCGAACACGAATGCGCCTGCTATCACCCATCCAAAAAAACATGCCAATCGTGAACGTGCCAGTCGTGAACATGCCAATCGTGAACATGCCAATCGTGAACGTGCCAGTCGTGAACGTGCCAGTCGTGAACGTGCCAATAGGGCAAGATTCAAGCGTGAAGATTTCAAGCTTTGGGCTTTTCAGTAACCGCAACGTGCTCGAGTCGATAACCAAAGTTGTAGATCGGGGTCAGTCTTAAGCCGCGCTCAGGACCAAAATCTAATTTCTTGCGAATTCGCGACACGTGGGTATCGACGGTGCGGGACGGCACATCACCACTGCGCCCCCAAACGCTCTCGGACATATGACCGCGCGACAGCAAACGTCCGATATTCTGGAACAAGAACACGGTCAATTCATATTCTTTGTCAGTCATCTCGATGTCTAGTCCGTCGAGCTTCACGACGCGATTAACGGTGTCGATATGATAGGGGCCAAGTTCAATCGCGGCTGTTTCCACTTGCTTGGGTCGCGAGCGTCGCAGCAGCGCTTCGACGCGCGCCAGTAGCTCCAGCCTGCGAACGGGCTTAATCATGTAATCATCCGCACCAGCGGACAGGGCGGCGACTATATCCTGCTCGGAATCACGGCTGGTGGCGAACACCACTGGCGTGGTCAGATTTTGTTTTTCGCGCAACCAGGTGAGCACGTCGGCACCGGAAAGATCCGGCACATGCCAGTCAAGCAGAAACAGGTCGTAGCTTTCTCGTCCCGCCTCTCGCACCAGTGCCTTGCCCAGTAAAAAATGATGGACGGTATGACCGGCTGCCGTGAGCCACTGTTGCATGGCTGCGCCGACATCGGCATCGTCTTCTAGCATCGCAATTCGCATATTTGTCCTTATTAACCGCCTGACTGGTATGTGCTGATTTTATGACGAAGAAGGCGGTGTTGGTTGCCGTTATGCAAATTTTTATGCGTTTTTTTATGTATTTCAAATAGCAGGCGGCAACCGAGACTTAATACAGTTTGAACAAAGCCGGGCAGACAAAATATGTTATCAACTAACGGCCATGACCTCGGCAGCAACATTATTGACCCGCTCCAGGCGATAGCCAATATTGTAAACCGGCACTAAACGAAAGCCGTTTTGCGGGGCAATGTCGAGCTTTTTGCGGACTCGTGAAACATGCGTATCAATGGTGCGCGACAAACTTGAAACCTCTTTGCTCCAAACAGATTCAGAAATATATTGGCGCGATAAAAGTTTGCCTGCGTTGTTAAACAGAAACACGGCAAGGTCGAATTCTTTTTCCGTCAAATCGACTGCAGAATCGTCCTTGAAAATCTGCCGCGCGCTCGACACCACGCGATAAGGCGGAAATGACTGTTGATCGGGCTCCGCAATGAGGCGCTTGGCCCGGCGCAACAACGCCTGCGTGCGTGCCACCAGCTCGCCGCGCCGCACCGGCTTTGACATAAAATCATCTGCACCCGATTCAAGCGCAGAAATCACATCTTTTTCGGCATTGCGCACCGTCACAAATAGCACCGGCACATTCGAACGGTGCTCATGTCGAATCCACTTCAGCACGTCCAGGCCCGACATGTCGGGTATTGACCAATCAATCAAATACAGATCGAAGCTTTCGCGTGCTGCGCGCGATGCCAGCTTCTTGCCTGAATTAAAAACCTGGCAACGATATCCCGCTTCTTCCAGCCAACGTTTCATTACCACGCCAACATCGGCGTCATCTTCCAAAATTGCGATATGCACAGCCACATCCCCCCAATTCGTTTCTTCGACTATTTCTTGTCGCTCGAATAGTTCGCCAGGCAATTAAGCATGCGTTCCGGTTAATGTATGTTTGTGTTGGTGCTAAGTATGTGCAAGATTAAGGATTTTTGGAATCGATGCCAAAAAAGTGTTAAAAATTCACATAAATTCACACAATTTGCAGGCTTTTGACAAAAATTTGTCGCGAAGCCCACAAAAATGACGCTTCATTATTGTCCGGACAACATTCGCGCACTAAATCAATGCGCGCATGGCGCGATCCAGCCCCTGAACCGTCATCGGGAACATGCGATTTTCCATCAAGTCTTGCGTGATTTTTATCGATTGTGTCCACGGCCAGTGCGCCTCTGGTGTCGGATTAATCCACACCGCACGCCGGTAAATATCGGTCAAACGTTTCAGCCACGCCTGCCCCGGCTCGTCGTTCCAGTGCTCGACACTGCCGCCTGGCTGCAAAATTTCATAGGGGCTCATGGTGGCGTCGCCGACGATAATCAATTTGTAATCGCGACTGTATTTGTGAAGCATGTCCAATGTGGCGTGTTTTTCGGCGTGCCCAGTTTTACGAAGGCGATTGTTGCGCCACAGTGATTCATAAATAAAATTGTGAAAATAAAAATATTCCAGATGCTTGAATTCAGTTTTCGCCGCCGAAAATAATTCCTCACAGGTGTGAACGTAATCATCCATCGACCCGCCCACGTCGAGCATCAACAACACTTTCACGTTGTTATGCCGCTCCGCCTGCAATTTCAAATCGAGATAGCCCGCGTTGTGCGCTGTCGCTTTAATGGTGCCGTCCAGATCAAGCTCTTCAGCCGCACCCGTGCGCGCGAATTTCCGCAACCGTCGCAACGCCAATTGAATATTGCGAATGCCCAATTCCACTTGATCGTCGTAGTCGCGATACTCGCGCTGATCCCACACTTTTACCGCACGACGATGACGCGATTTGTCCTGACCAATACGCACGCCTTCCGGGTTGTAGCCGTATGCACCGAACGGCGAGGTGCCTGCGGTGCCGATCCATTTTGAGCCGCCCTGGTGCCGCCCCGATTGCTCATTAAGCCGCTGCCGCAAGGTTTCCATTAGCTTGTCCCAGCCCCCCAGCGCTTCGATGTGCGCTTTTTCTTCATCGGACAATAACTTCTCGGCCAGCTTCCTGAGCCATTCTTCAGGGATATTTGCCTGAAACGCCTTATCTAGAGCCGCATTCAAGTTTTCAACGCCCTTGAAATAGGCGGCAAACGCGCGATCAAACCGATCAAAATTGGTTTCATCTTTCACCAAACAAGCGCGCGACAAATAATAAAAATCATCCACGCTACCGTAAATGACACCCTTTTGCATCGCCTCGCACAGCATCAAATATTCTTTGACGGAAACGGGCAGGCCCGCTTGTTTGAGGCCTAAAAAGAAATCGATCAACATAGGCAGTTTAACTTTCTCTGTAGGTGTTTTTTCATTCGTCGCTGCTAAAAAAGTTATCCTTTTCTATCCTTCTCTATCCTTTTCTCGAGCGTGATAGAAAAATCAACCGCTCAAACAAATGCACATCTTGTTCGTTTTTTAGCAGCGCGCCATACAACGGCGGAATCATTTTGCTGGCGTCGCCGGTCTTCAGCGCTTCGGGCGGAATATCTTCGGCCACAAGTAATTTGATCCAGTCCAGCAATTCTGATGTCGATGGTTTTTTCTTCAGGCCGGGCATTTCGCGAATATCGAAAAACACTTCCATTGCTTCTTTGAGGAGATTTTTCTTTAGCCCCGGATAATGCACATCCACGATTTGCTGCATGGTGTCGCGATCCGGAAAACGAATGTAGTGAAAAAAACAGCGGCGCAAAAATGCGTCGGGCAATTCTTTTTCGTTGTTGCTGGTGATGATAATGATGGGCCGGTGAATCGCTTTTACGGTTTGTCGCGTTTCATAAACGTAGAATTCCATGCGATCCAGCTCGCGCAGCAAATCGTTCGGGAATTCAATATCGGCTTTGTCGATTTCGTCAATCAGCAATACGACTTGTTCCTCCGCCGCAAACGCTTTCCACAACATGCCCTGATGAATGTAGTTGGCGATGTCTTTTACTTTTTCATCGCCCAGTTGCGAATCACGCAATCGTGACACGGCGTCGTATTCATACAAACCTTGCTGCGCTTTGGTGGTGGATTTAATGTGCCATTGGATCAGCGGCTTTCCCAATGCGGCCGCCACTTCTTCGGCCAGCATGGTTTTGCCCGTGCCAGGCTCGCCTTTAATCAATAATGGACGTTGCAAAACAACGGCTGCGTTGACAGCCAGTTTTAAATCATCTGTCGCAATATATTTTTCACTGCCTGCAAATTTCATGTTCGCCCGCAAAAATAATTAAAAAACTTAACCCGAAATTGAATTTCAAACGCTTCAATGTTTAGCTGCATTATTTTTGATTATACGTTTAGCCACTTTGGAGCCACGAATGCAAACCCGAATGCAAACCAATACACATCGCAGAAAAATAGCAAAACTTGTCGCCTGCGCCCTCTTCTGCGCAGCCGAATCAACTGCCTTTGCGCAAACCAGCGTCACGATTTATTCCAGTGCGCAGCCAGGCTCGCTATCGACGACGAATTTCCAGCAAGGCCAGTTTGACCAAAACGCAGGCGGCGCAATTCCGGGCTACGCGGTGATCCGCCAAGAGCAGGACGTGATGCTCGGCAAAGGTCGCACGGTGATTCGCATTTCAGATGTGCCTGCGCGAATTGATCCAACCACCGTGTCATTTGAATCGATCACCGATCCAGCGAATACGCGGGTGATGGAACAGAGTTTTGAATTTGACCTCACCAGTACCGACAAACTTTTGCAGAAATATCTGGATCGTGAAGTGACCATTGAACAAGTGCGCGGACAGAATGTGGAAAGCGTGACAGGCACCTTGATCGGCACACAAGGCGGGGCGATTTTGCGCATGAGTGACAACAGCATTCGCACTATCGACACGTACTCAGGCGCGAAGCTTGCGAGCCTGCCCGGCGGCCTCATCAGCAAGCCCACGCTGGTGTGGGATGTGAGCGCCG
>JANXWW010000243.1 GCA_025350945.1 Burkholderiales bacterium | reverse complement strand
AATACACCGATCAAAGAGCTGCTTGTTTTTGATTTGCGTGAAAGCATGCGCAACGGTGGCGGCCCTGCGTGCCTACGGCTGCGTGTGGAATTAAATGATGCTGAAGCGGCGGCAGTTAACCCTGGCGTACTCATGTCAGATGCCCTCTATCCGATACTCACCGCGTGGGTTGAAAAACACTATCGCGATCAAGTAGGCGAAAAAGATTTAGCCGATCCATCACTATTGAATGAATGCCGCACTGCATTGGATGAGTTGTCGCGGATTTTGGGATTGGGTAACTTGTATCCGTTTCAGTTGATCTGATGCTTATTGCCGATCAATCAGAAGCCGGCTCCTCAATCACGTAGCCTTTTGCTTTTAATTTCGCCAAATAACCATCCGGTTCGAGCAGCGTGCGCATGGACAAGCTTGCCATTGTCACCGCATTTTTGGCAAGTGCGGCGTCCACTGCGTTTATCCACGCGGCCTCAATTTGCGCGGCAATATTTTGTACGCCCAGCGTTTTCATGAAGTTGGCGTCCCTTACCGCCGCTTCACAGGCGGCGCGTTGATCGTTTAATGGCAGTGCTCGGATCGCGTTAATATCCCCAGTCGCCCATGCGTTTGCGCGTGCCCGCATCGTCTGCAAATCGGTTTCAATGCGCTCAATCGTCTTAGTAAAACATTCCACATCCGCCAAGCGTGTATTTTTAAGTTCTTTAACCGCGCCACGAAGATCGCCGAGCGGCGGCTCGACGGTGACGGAAGTTATTTTCACGTTGTATTTTTTTGCGGCCTCGGTGATAACTTTACTGACAGGGCTGCTCAACGTCATCCCCGATTTCTCAATTGCTTTTTGATACAGCTTTCCCGCGGCAAACATCGGCCGCGAGCGCTCCAGATCATTGTCATCGTCCTGATATTCGCCAATGTATTTTGATCGTAGCGCCACCCAGCGCGCGTAAAAATCAGCAGGCACCAGATCACGCAAGACTGCCCCCTCCGGGTTTTTAACGGACTCCATTGCCGACGGCAGTAAGGTCAGCGCACTGAAATAGCCAATCTGCTTTAGTGTCACGCCAGCACCCGGCTGGCCGATTATTTCCTGCGATTTTGCAACAGTGGCCTCCACTTTTTTAGCCCGCCATGTCATGTTTTTTGGTATCGGTGTTTGAATGCCCACGATCCACAAAACATTATCGCCCTTCGATACCTTCCACATGCCCGGCCCCGGTTGTTCGCCGCTGACGAGGACGGTTTCGAGAACAGTTGTGGCCGGGGCGGGAGCCGTCAAAGTCGCGGCGGCAGGTGTGGTGCCAGTTGTTAGGGCAGCTTGTGCGTGCGCTGTCAAGGTTACAACCGCACCGATGCAGCAGATGAAAAAATTTGAAATTATGCGCAAGGTAAATCCTTTGGATGTTTTATTTTAATGCGTTGCTAAGACGTGTGCATAAGGCGATTAGTTCAGCTTCTATGATTTTAAGATGTTAAACATGATGTGCTCAAGCGCTTCGCACACATTGGCGGCGCGATCCGGATCTTCGTCAACCAGCAGCACTTTTAGCACTGCGTTTTCACTTTGTTTGCTTGGGACATATAAAACATTCAGTAACTGCCGTGCCAGAAGAGTGCTTATTGGTGCGCTGGATCGGCTATCATCAGCGCTGTCCATTTTAGAAAGAAATCAAATGAAGCGCGCCATGATTTTGCTATGCCACGGCTCAGCCGATCCGGAATGGTCGAAGCCGTTTTTTGCGCTGCAAGACATCATCGCCGCGAAATCGCCACAGACGCCAGTGGCGCTGGCTTATCTCGATCCGGCGAAACCGAACTTTGCCGATGTGACGGCGCAGTTAGCTGCGACCGGCACTGAGGAAATTATTGTCGCGCCGATATTTTTGGCGCGTGGCGGGCATGTAAAAAAAGATTTACCTGAATTGGTTGAAGCGGCGCGCGCAGCACACTCAGCACACGGATTAAGTTTTCAGGTGCTGCCCACGATTGGCGAAGTTGACTCTTTGCTGGAGTCGATTGCGAGCTGGATCATTGCCGGTACTAAAGGAAAATAAAACCCTCAAGCGATGCGTTTGCGAATGATTCGCTTTGATGTTTTTGAGGGCCCCAGCGCCAGGTTAATTGATTCCGCTTTTTGCTGAATCGATTCAACGGTGCGACCGACGTGATAGGCAAGCATTTCAAGCGAGGCATGATGCTTGGCGAGATCGCGCAAGATGCGCACTTCATTCGCCGTCCACGGGCCGGGCAGAGCAGGCATTGTTGCAACGGGTTCTGTTGCTAATTTTTTACGGGCCAAAGAAGGGGCTCCAGTTTTGTCGCAGCAAGGCATGCTACAACTTCTGCAAGGCTAGGTATCATCCATCATTCATACGCCTTACCGAATTACTGTACACCCATTCGACACAAGGAAACCTGCACGCCAGTTTTGCGCCATGTTGCGTTCGCGACTACCCGCAATTGCCCGTATAAAACCGCCGCGCACAAACGGCTTCATAGCGATCGTTGCCACCGATTTCCACTTGCGCACCGAAGGTTACGCGCTCGCCCGATTCATCCAGCCGCACATTCATCGTCGCCTTGCGACCGCATCGGCAAATGGTTTTCATCTCTTCGAGATCATCCGCGAGTGTGAGCAAACGCTTTGAGCCGGGAAATGGATTGCCGAGAAAATCGCTGCGCAATCCATAACAAATAACCGGTGTGGCCGTGGTGTGCGCCATCAGATGTAGTTGCGTGACTTGCGCCTCAGTTAAAAATTGCGCCTCATC
>JANXWW010000190.1 GCA_025350945.1 Burkholderiales bacterium | reverse complement strand
ATTCGCGAACTGATGCATCCCGACCATCACGCTGTACGCGCGCAGAGCTTTGCTGAAGCCATTGTTAAAGCCAGTGCCACGACTGAGCTGCATCTACATCGGCGAAGCGAGGAAATCTATCACATCACACAAGGTGCAGGCCGCATGCGGTTGGGTGCTGCCACTTTCAATGTGGCTGCGGGCGATACGATTGTGATTGAACCTGGCACACCGCACTGCATTACCAATACTGGCAATGATGAATTAAAAATTCTTTGCGCATGCAGTCCTGCGTATTCGCATGACGATACCGATTTACTCTAAAAGTTTATTCAGCATCCCGAAGCAAGTCAGCAAGTGCTTCCGGTGTTTTCCAATGAAACCCGCACACATAGCGCGGCAAATGCCAGCGATTGCTGGCCTCAGTCATCACCCCGCCCTGCGTGCCAAATGCGGCCAGCACGAATGGATTCGCCGCCTGAGCGGGCAAATATTCCTGAATTAAATAATCGTTGGTATCGCCATAAGGATAAGCAAAAAACTTTGTCCCCGGATTAGGTGCGGCGCGGTTGAGGTATTCCGCCGCCGCGCGAATTTCAGCATCAGCATCTTCGCGCGAATCGATGCAACGAAAATTTCCCTTCATCTGCTCTCGCTGCGCAACGGGCGTTACCGCCTCGTGATTATGATCCCAACTATGGTTAGCAATCGACATCAAATCAGAGGCAATCGCATCGCTCCACCATGCCTCGCCCATCCAGCCTTTGCCTAAAATACAGGTCTGGTCCATTTGCGTGCGCGCATCGGGCGAGGCGATCACAAACGACGTCGCATGCGGTTTAGTATCGGCTTTTGACGATGCGCTTTGATCACGCATGATATTCAGCATGCTGCGCTGCACGCCGAATTCGGGATGAGCCAGGTCGTGAAAATCAAAATCAGTACCATCGTCGAAGGTGATGGCGATGGTTTTTTTCGGTAACGCTGCACCCATGCCCAAATAGGCGCTGACCACATCAAACAGCGGCGCGATATGCCAGCCTGTTTTGACTAGGCTCGCCAAATCCTCACGGAACGCAATATGGTCGTTATTGCCATAGTCGCGGCCATGAACATTGAGTGCGTGATAGGCAAGAATGGGCGTGCGCATCGCTTTAGAACGGTCCGATTTTGGCTATAGCTTCAATCAATTCGGCTTGCGCATTCGTGTCCATTTCACGCGTCCATTTCACGATCAAATGTTTGTGCACGGTTGGTTGATAGCCCACGCGCTGGTCAACTTGATAAGCCATATGATCGCCACAATAACCAAACCAGGCTGCGGCATCGTCAAGATCGCGCGCAGCCGCTTCCATCATCATTTGCGCAACGCCACCGAGTGCCTTGCATTCACGGAATTCATCTTTCGGCAGGCTGCGATAAAAATTCTTTTTGACGCACATGCCGCCTTCAAGATAAACGTCACCGTAGCGAATCCAATTACAGAAGCCGACACATTCAACTGTGCCATCTGCACGGTTATATTGGGCGATATATTGATGCCATGCTGATTTTTTGACGAGCGCTTCGCCAAGTTGAAAATCGCGCGGCGTGGGAAAGGCGGCATTAAAACTGATCTGGAAAAGCTCACCCGCGACGGCAGTTGCATCGCCTACATCTTTTATGTTCAACGCCTCAGCAAACGAACGGCTCATTTACGGTTGTACCAAGAGCTGTAAAGCTCGTTCGGGGCCAGATCACAAATGCGATGTTCGAACATACCCTTGCGATATTCCACCAGCGGCTCGCAGCGCAACGCCGCCCGCCATGGCTCAAAACCTAACGCGCGCAACTCTTCATCAAACTTGGGCACGGTGATTTTATTGAGCTCGTTATACCACTGCCAGTATTCTTCACGTTTGGCAAAAAGCCCGCTGCGATCCATGAATTGTGGCGTGCTATTGAAGACGATATCGCGCACCTCGTCGTGCGTATGGGTGAGGTGAAAAAACGGCTCAGTGGAAAATTCACCCAGATGATGACCAATATTGGAATAGAACAAACCCGGCGCGATAAACAGCAGGCCGTCTGGTTTTAATACGCGTCGCATTTCATTCAGTGCACGGTCGTAACCACCCGCCATGTGCTCAACCGAGCCCCACGAAATTAGCGCATCAAATGAATTATCGGCGAATGGCAATGCGTTGCCATCTTCGGCCATAAATTTCAAATTTTTCGGCATCGCCATATGGCCAAGGTGATGATCTGCCAGTATTTGCGGTAGACGTTCAAAGCCCTTGAACGGATCAATACCGATCAATTCTTTCGGGCCATAACGTAACGCAATGCCAAGATCCGTTACGCCATCGCCACAGCCCACATCGAGCACGCGGCCACGCATGAGCGGCGAATCGCCGCACACATATTCAATCGCGGTGCGAGACGCATGATCGAAATGCTGAAAGAACCAGCTCTTGTAACCTTGTTTCCAAGCGAGCGATTCAATGGCAGTGGTGGTGCCTACAGCATCGAGTTCCCACACTATTGTCATGGCCGTCGTCGCGGCATTTGCTGGGCCAACGAATGCGACATTTTGCACCGCCAACATTTGTTTCACGCCGTGCACACGCCCGAACACGCGCACACAGGCGCGTGTGGTGTTCGTAGGCAGCGCCAAACGCGGCGTGTTCCAGCGGATTTGATATTCTCCCTTCGGCAACCAGCAAATGTCCCAGCCGTCTTGAGAGGTAAAGCGCGTGTGCAGCGCGATAGTCGGATCGTCACTAAAAAAATCTACGCACACATCCACATCAACCACGATATCGCAGGCAATACGCACATTCGCGATGACGGAGAATGGCTCACCGTTAATCGCACGACCACTTACTTTTGCGTTGATGGTTACGTCGTTACTCACATCGCTCATCAAATTATTATCCGGTGCGCTGGTCAAAAATTATCAAGACAACTTGCCATGACACTGCTTGTATTTTTTGCCTGAACCGCACCAGCAAGGATCATTGCGACCGATCTTGGCGGCTTCGCGCACGAACGGTGCCGCCCCTTGCCCATCCGCTGCTTTGTCGGCCGCGGCCAGCGCCTCTTCATAATCCGCATGATGATATTGCACGTTTTGCGCCGCGCGGGCGGCCGCTTCTTCTGCGGCTTTCTCGGCTGCTTGTACTGCGGCTTGTGATTCGACGCGCACATTGACCAACACTTGCGTCACCTCGCGCTTAATGCCATCAAGCATGCTGCTGAAAAGCTCGAACGCTTCGCGCTTGTATTCCTGCTTCGGCTGCTTTTGCGCATAGCCGCGCAAGTGAATACCCTGACGTAAATAATCCAGCGCGGCCAAATGCTCACGCCAGTGCGAATCAATGGATTGCAACATCACGGCGCGTTCGTATTGATGCAAGAGCGGCTTTTCAACGTCCTTGAATTTTGTATCGTATTCCTGCTGTGCCTGTGCCGTTAATCTTTCGCTGATCTTTTGACTATCCAATTCCTCATCATTTTTGAGCCATTCATCAATGCTGGCTTTCATGCTGAAATCCGACTCCAGCGTGCGCGCCAGTGCTGGCACGTCCCACTGCTCCTCAACCGATTCCGGTGGCACATGCGTGGCGACCACACTTTGCATGACGTCTGCACGCATGGCACTGATGGTTTCTGAAATATCGTCCGCGTCTAGCAGTTCATTGCGCTGCTGATAAATCACTTTGCGTTGATCGTTGGCAACGTCATCGTACTCAAGCAATTGTTTGCGAATATCAAAATTTCGCGCTTCCACTTTACGCTGCGCGTTTTCAATTGAGCGCGACACCATGCCCGCTTCAATCGCTTCGCCTTCAGGAATTTTGAGGCGCGACATAATCGCCTTCATCTTGTCGCCTGCAAAAATTTTCAACAGCGGATCTTCAAACGACAAGAAGAAACGCGATGAACCGGGGTCCCCCTGACGGCCTGCGCGTCCGCGTAACTGGTTATCAATGCGGCGTGATTCGTGGCGTTCCGAGCCAACAATATGTAAGCCTCCCGCCGCCACCACTTGCTCGTGAATCGGCAGCCAACCAGATTTCAATTCGGCAATCCTGGCTTCCTTCTGCGCGTCAGTTAGCGCCTCGTCTGCTCGCGTCGCCTGCATCGCATGTTCCAAGCTGCCACCCAACACGATATCAGTACCGCGACCGGCCATGTTTGTGGCAATGGTGACGGCCTTTGGCTGACCCGCTTGAGCAACAATTTCCGCCTCGCGCGCATGTTGCTTCGCGTTCAACACCTGATGCGGAATTTTTTCTTTTTCGAGCAGCGCCGATAAGAGCTCGGAATTTTCAATCGAGGTCGTGCCGAGCAGCACCGGTTGTCCACGCTCATGGCAATCGCGAACATCCTTGACAATCGCGTTGTGTTTTTCATTCAACGTCATGTAGACCAGGTCGTTCGGATCTTTACGGACCATCGGTTGATTGGTCGGAATGATCACCGTTTCGAGGTTATAAATGGATTGAAACTCGAACGCTTCGGTATCCGCCGTGCCGGTCATGCCGGAAAGCTTTTTGTAGAGCCTAAAATAATTCTGGAACGTAATGGAAGCCAGCGTCTGGGATTCGTTTTGAATCTTCACGCCTTCCTTGGCTTCCACCGCCTGATGCAAGCCCTCAGACCAACGCCGACCCGTCATCATGCGGCCGGTGAATTCATCAACAATCACGACTTCGCCATTCTGCACAACGTAATGTTGATCGCGGTGATAGAGCACGTTGGCGCGAACGGCGGCATACAGATGGTGCACCAGCATGATGTTTGACGGGTCGTAAAGCGAGGTACCCGGTGCAAGCAAACCATTCTGCACCATCAATTCTTCCGCGTGCTCGTGGCCCTCTTCAGACAGCGTGACCGAATGTGCTTTCAAATCGATCCAGTAATCTCCCGTGCCTTTTTCGTCTTCTTGTGGCTTCAAACTGGGAACGAGCAGATTGACTCTTTGGTACATCGTGGCCGAATCTTCAGCTTGCCCAGAAATGATGAGCGGCGTTCTGGCTTCGTCGATCAGAATCGAATCAACTTCATCAACGATACCGAAATTCAGGCCGCGCATCACGCGTTCAGCCTTGTTGGTGACCATATTGTCACGCAGATAATCAAAGCCGAATTCGTTGTTGGTGCCGTAGGTGATGTCGGCTTTGAAGGCTTCCTGTTTTTCGCTGTGCTGCATCTGCGAGAGATTGCAACCGACTGTCAAACCGAGAAAATTATGCAGTTGCCCCATCCACTCGGAATCGCGCTTGGCAAGGTAATCGTTGGTAGTGACCACGTGCACACCTGCGCCCGATAGTGCATTCAAATACGATGGCAGCGTCGCCATCAAGGTCTTGCCCTCGCCGGTGCGCATTTCGCCAATCTTGCCATCATGCAACGCCATACCGCCGATCAATTGCACATCGAAATGGCGCATGCCGAATACGCGCTTGCCGGCCTCGCGCACGGTGGCGAAAGCCTCCGGCAGCAAATCATCGAGGGTCTCACCTTTGGTAATACGCGCTTTGAATTCATCGGTCTTGGCGCAAAGCTCGGCATCGGTCAGCTTGTGCAGGCCGTCTTCGAGCCCGTTGATAATGACAACCCGTTTTTTGTATTGCTTTAACAGACGCTCGTTGCGACTACCGAAGATGGACTTTAAAAAATTGTCAAACATGAGATGCTTTCATTCATTGCGTTGGCAGCATTTTAGGTTGCAACGCTTTAATTTTGGAAAAATGGCTGGAAGGAGTCGGGAGAATGAAGCTGACTCCATTCAGGTTGCCGGAGCATAGCTGGACTTTACCCAGAAATGGGGGCGCGTGTGTTTATCACAACCGCCATGCGGAGACAGTTAAGTCATCCGCAACGCGATGATGAATACGCTGAGGAAGAACTACGGGGCGCGGGCGCTCTTAGTCGCGACAGCAGGCTCTTGCGCGCGCGCGAAGTCCAAAAAGCGTTTGGGATTTAACGGTACGCTGTTTTCCCGAACTTCAAAATGCAGGTGCGGGCCGGTCGCACGTCCGGTCGAGCCCAGATCACCGACGCGCTGACCTTTTAGGACGATATCGCCGACCTTTACCAACATTTTTGAAAGGTGCGCATAGCGGGTGGTGAGGCCGTTATCGTGATTGATGTCCACCATGTTTCCATAGGCGCTGTGGAACTCAGCGGTGGCGACTACGCCACCCGCCGCAGACAAAATCGGGGAACCGGGCTGTGCAATAAAATCGACACCGGTATGAAACGCGCTCTGGCCATTGATGGGATCAATGCGATAACCGAAGTTAGAGGAGTAATAGCCTGACTCAACTGGCAGCGTGGTCGGGATCGATTTGGCCGCCAGACGGTCGTCCGAAAAAACCGAATCCAGCACGCCTAACTTATCGGCGCGATCATCGAGGGACTGAGAAATTTCGAAGACGCGACTTTGGAAATCGTTGAGCGCAATACCACCCGCACCCGCACCCCCACCCGCAGAACTCGCGGGCACCATTGGCCCACCTTGCCCGGGCGTTTGCGAGAATTTAAAGTCCTCTGCTTTAATATTGGCCGCTTTACCCAAGCGCTCGCCAAACGCGTCCAGGCGCATCAAGCGGGCTTGCAGCTCGCCCAGCTTTACAGCGAGTGAGTTGAGCTGATCCCGCATGTCCTTTTCGGCTTGCTGCGATTGCTGCAAGGTCAGCGTGGAAATAAGGCGCTGGATAAACGGATTCTGAATATCAACCGCGTATCTCATCGTGAACCAGTGCGTACCGAGCGCGAGCAAAAAACCTGCGCTGACAAAGCCCATCACTGCCATAATAATTTGCGATTGGGAAATCGTGACAATCCTGCTCTTTGCTAGACTATCAGATACTAAAATAATGTTCATTTAAAAACTCCCAACTCGCAAAGTAGCATAGATATGAGCGCACCAATCAATGGATAAGACCGCAAAATCCGGCAGCTTCAAACCAAGCGCTGAATTTGGTACCCAATCTAATTCTAAATCGGGTTTTAAGCCGATCCGCACTTTAGTCGCAGAGAACGAAGCCATGGCACCAATGCTACGGCAGCTGGCACTCATCTCGCGACTACAAAAAACATATGCTAATACTGTCCCAGCAGGCCTAAACACGTCGAGTCGAATTGCTGCTGTGGAAGGATCAACGATTATTGTTGCCGCCGCCAACGGTCATACGGCGACAATATTAAGACAAATGTTACCGCGTTTATTACAGCAGTTCCGAGAAAATCAAAAGCAAGAACAAGAGGTTACAGCAATCAGAGTGATCGTGCAACCAACTATGACAGCGGGAAATAGTGAACTTCCGTTACGTGTGACAGCGGTCAAAAACGGTGAGCCCATGCCGCAAACAGCCATTGACAACCTGGCAAATTCCCTCAGTGATTCACCACTAAAGGACACCATAAAACGTATGCAACAAAAGCGTAAACGTACGTTAAATAAAGTTAAAAATTCTTAAAAATACTCAACTTCGTTTAAATCTTATCAACTGAACAACACGCGCTCCAACACATAAATTACCGCAATGATGACAGCGAAAACAACGGTGAGCTTAACCAGATTTTTCGTCAGTAATAATAACTGCGGATTCTTTGTGAATAGATAGCCCAGAAACGCGGCGCCTATCGCAAGCGCTGCCACCATCAACAATAAACGAAGCCCAATCAGCATATTGGTTATTGGCCTAGTTGCATTTAATGGCCTAATCGCGCTTAAATCGAAGCCAGCGACATATTGCCAAACGCCACTGGCAATTGGTCACGCTTATCAAAGGTGACGAATTCCCAGGTGGACTCATCGCCCAGAAGCGCACGAACCAGTTGGTTATTCATCGCATGCCCTGATTTCACGCCATAAAATGCGCCGATCAGCGGATGACCCAGCATGTAAAGATCGCCGACGGCATCAAGCGCCTTATGCTTGACGAATTCATCATCAAAGCGCAAACCATCAGCATTCAAAACACGAAAATCATCAATCACAATTGCGTTATCGAGCGAGCCGCCGCGCCCCAGCCCCATGGTGCGCATCGCTTCAACTTCGTGGGTGAAGCCGAATGTTCGTGCACGCGCAACCTCTTTGGCGAACGAGACTTCGGCAAAATCAATCTCAATTTCTGACGCGGATGCATCAAATACCGGGTGATCAAAATCAATCGCGAATTTGAGCTTAAAGCCGTTGAACGGCTCGAGCCTCACCAGACGGTCTTTATCTGTTAATTCAACCACACGTTTGACGCGAATAAATCGCTTCGCTTTGGCCTGCTCTTCAATGCCCGCCGATTGCAGCAAAAACACAAATGGCCCCGCGCTACCGTCCATGATCGGCACTTCTTCAGCCGATAAATCAACATAGGCGTTATCAATGCCCAGCCCGGCAAAGGCGGACATCAAATGTTCCACCGTCGCCACGCGCGCGCCGGTTTCCGGGCTTTCAATTCGCGTGGACATCCGCGTGTCGTTCACATTCAACGCATGCGCCCGTACGTGTGGCGCGCCGGGCATGTCTGTACGGCAAAAAACAATGCCGGTATCAGGTGCCGCAGGACGGATCACCAACTCGACACGATGACCGAGATGGACACCAACACCAGACGCGCGGACTTTATTTTTGAGGGTGCGTTGTTTGATCACGTTATTGGTTGGCTTCGCTGCAGCAGGACATTTTTGAAATTCGGATTTGAATGCAAAATAAATTGTATCGATATTAACATTTGCAAGCTCTATAGGCGAAACGCAAATGATGTTGAACGCTATAAAACAAAAACCCGCAGCCTCAGAAGAGAAATGCGGGTTCATTTAGCGCTGAAAAACTACAAGCTATGGTGCCGGAAGCCGGAATCGAACCGGCACGATGTTGCCACCGCGGGATTTTGAGTCCCGTGCGTCTACCAGTTCCGCCATCCCGGCACGGTTTACTGCTTTGATAGACCTTTAAAGGATGTGAATTATAGCGTAGTCTTGGCCGTTTTCCGAGCGCTAATTGTGGCGCGATCTTAAAATCAGCCCTCGTCCATGAAACTTTCCGATTTTGACTATTACCTGCCCGACGAGTTGATCGCGCAGCATCCGCCCACCGAGCGCACAGCAAGTCGCCTGCTGCATCTTGATGGCGTGACCGGTGCGATTCAAGACAGGAAATTTCGCGATATTCTTACTTTGCTGCGGCCTAACGATTTATTGGTTTTCAACAATACCAAAGTGATCAAAGCGCGGCTGCATGGGCGCAAAGAAACCGGCGGCTTGGCGGAAGTATTGATTGAGCGGGTATTGGATAACAATTCACCACAATCCAGCATTGCACTCGCACATATCCGCACGAGCAAATCACCAAAACCTGGAAGCAGAATTATTTTTGCGAACAATATTGCGGCAGCGATGATGCAACGCGTTGACGACTTATTTGAACTGCATTTTGAGGGCGGTCACAAAGTTTATGACGTGCTGGAAAAAATTGGCGAAGTACCGTTGCCGCCTTACATCACCCATCAGGCCAATATTAGCGACGAAGCGCGCTACCAAACTGTGTACGCAAAGCATGTTGGCTCAGTCGCCGCGCCCACGGCCGGGCTGCACTTTGACGAGACACTGCTGAATGAAATTCAGGCATTGGGCGTGGCGTCAGCTTACGTTACGCTGCACGTGGGCGCAGGCACGTTTCAGCCTGTGCGCGATGATGATATTTCCAAACACATCATGCACAGCGAACGCTATGACGTACCACCAGAAACCGTCGAAGCTGTGGTCAAAACCAAGGCGGCGGACGGGCGCGTGATCGCGGTGGGCACCACCAGCATGCGTACGCTGGAGGCTGCCTCCAGCAGCGGAATGCTCACCGCACAACAATCAGAAACGCAGATATTTATTAAACCCGGTTATGAATTCAAAACAGTCGACCGACTCATCACCAATTTTCATTTGCCGAAATCAACTCTGATGATGCTGGTGGCCGCATTTGCAGGCCATGAAAATATGGTCAATGCGTATCGTCACGCGGTGGAAAGTCGTTATCGATTTTTTAGTTATGGGGATGCGATGTTGATCGAGAAGAAACAGTCTTAAACAAAAACTGAGGCCTACGTTTTTTCCACCACATCAAAAGCAACCATTCGCCAGCCGCGCCCTTTGCGGCGAACGCGTCCCAGGCGAACGTGATATGTTTCAACATTTTCTGCGCTATCGGCTCTGGCGTCATTGGCATATACACCGCCAAATGTAATCGTTAGTGTTGGCGATGCCTTGTACACCACATCACTCACCACCAACGAATCTGCGTTGCCGTAAGGTGACCTGCCAGATGACAATATTGCATTAAGTGCCACTCTGGGGCCCGGTACCGGTGCCGTCTTCAAGCGCGCTAGCAGCGGACAACGTGATAAAAAAATTACGCCAATAATTGTTGCATTGCGTTCTGCACCCACAACACCCGTGGTCTTGCGCACGATTGTGCCCAGTGTGCACGGATACTCTGCACCAAACCGGATCGCCACCAGATCATCAATAGCAACACTTGTCGTCAACACGGCGGGTAATGCGAGCCCGACACCCGTCTCGCTCACATCCAGCACGCGAAGTTGCTCAGGCTTGTCATTGTTTGAATATTCAGCGGAGGCCAGCTTCGCGATTTCCAGTGGGGCCAAGTTAGCAAACTGACCCATCAGACCGCGCGCGGTAATTGATTCCAGGCCAAAGTAAACGTCAACCATCACATCGCTTTGCGGCGAAAATCGTTTACTTTTAACCAGAATATTTTGCTCAAGCATCATGAGTTCATGCTCAAGAAAATCAATCACACCCACATGCTCTTCAACTTTGAACGCCATGCCGATACCCCAGCCCGGGAACAATACGCCACGATGAAAACTCTGGATCGCGCGCTCCAGCTGATATTGCAATGGTTTCAGTGCCAAATAAAAATCAGCTGACTGGCCAGTTTCAAATCGAGAGAGGCCATGAATTTCGCTGCTGGTATCAATAGACAGAAGCAGCGTGGAATCGTCTATCGGTGGCTGGCTCGAAAGCCATAGCGCACTCATCCAGGTGATGAGCCAGTTGTCCAGAATTTCAAGTCGCTGCGGCGACAGATTTCCGCTCGCAAAGCGCTCCAGCAAAAGTGTTCTTGAATACAGCGCCTCTACGGTGGTCTCGGTTCGCTGGCCCTCAACAATCACCTCAAGAATGTGATCCGATAT
>JANXWW010000168.1 GCA_025350945.1 Burkholderiales bacterium | reverse complement strand
CCAATTGCGCGGGATTCAGAATTTGATTGAGTCGGAAGCTGATTGCGAAAAAATTGCGCAGCAGCTTGCCGCCAGTCGCAAGGCGCTGGACAAGTCATTTTTTGTTATGGTGGGATGTATTCTTGAACAAGAGGACTTTGGCAAATTCAAAACATCAGCCAAACGCGGCGAATATATTGCGCAAATGCTCTCACGCTTTGCATAGGGATGTTGATGAAAAAATCAGACGCAATCATTCAGCTTTTTGATAAGCCGTCGAGCACGTTCACTTATATTTTGGTGGATGAATCCAGTCGTGAAGCTGCCATTGTCGATGCCGTCGATTGCCACATTGAGCGCGATCTGGCTGAGATTGCGAGCCGCGACCTTAAGCTAAAGTGGGTGATAGAAACTCATGCTCATGCTGACCATATCACGGCCGCTGATGCGATCTCACGGCGCACCGGCGCGCGCACTGCAACGCCTGCACTTTGCGGTGTCACGCCTGCAAATCTCCAGCTTGGCGATGGCGACAAGCTTGCGCTGGGTATCGACTTTATTCTCGCCATTCATACGCCAGGGCATACCGCAGGGAGTATGTGCTTTCGATGGCGGGATGCAGTCTTGACCGGTGATACACTCTTGATTGGTGGTTGCGGACGAACTGATTTTCAATCGGGTAATTCTGCGGCGATGTACGACAGTATTACAACTAAATTGTTTACTTTGCCCAATGACACGCGAATATTACCTGCACATGATTATCGTGGCCGCACTGAAAGTACCATTGGCGAAGAAAAACTCTTCAATCCGCGCATCGCAGATAAAACGAAACAGGAATTTATTGACATCATGAATGCGCTTAATTTAGCGCCACCGAAAATGATTGATTCCGCTGTGCCCGCCAATCAGAATTTGGGTGCAATGAATGCGTCAGCTATTTGCGCCAGTGACGGCTATGCTGGTGATATTCCACTTGCGCTCGCGCATGCGTGGTGGATAAAGGGTGATGCGGTGATGGTTGACATTCGCACTCAGGCTGAACTGGACTGCGTGGGGCGCGTGCCCAACGCCATCTGTATTCAATGGAAACTTTATCCGGACATGCTGCTTAATCCCGATTTTGATCGCGAGCTTATAGCTAATGTGCCGCGAGACAAGCCCGTGTTATTTCTATGCCGTTCCGGTGTTCGCTCCATCGATTGTGCACGTCGCGCGCAGGCGCTGGGGTATTCGGCATACAACGTTCTGGAAGGATTTGAGGGTGATCCGGATGCGCAAAAACAACGGGGAAAACTGAACGGCTGGCGTCATGCAGGTTACGAATGGATACAAGGCTAGAATTCGCAAATCGCCATTCGGCGGGCATCTTCGAGCAATAATGGCTGAAATTACCCACCAATGCTGGTGTTTGTAAATGAGTTTAAAAATTATAATGACATAATTATTTTATCGATTTGTTGTTTTAGTGGTTGTATTTTTATTGCCCATTCCGAGCGTGACAGCGCAAACGCAAATGCTTTCATTTAAAAATATTCTTGACCGCGCGGATCGTCCGTTGCCAGACCACAAAATTTCGTATGGTGAGCATCCGGATCAGTATGCTGAACTGTGGCTGCCCAAAACGGCTGCATCGAAAGTGGCTATATCACCCACTGCACCCGCCGGACGCATCCCCGTTGTCGTGTTGCTGCATGGCGGCTGCTGGCGGGCGGATTTGCCGGGGCCTGAGCTGGTGGCGTTTTTGGCCGATGGTTTGCGCCATGAAGGTGTTGCGGTGTGGAGCATAACGTACCGCAGGGTGGGCACCAAGGCCGATAATTTTTCGCCCTATCCGGATACATTTCGCGACGTGATTGATGGACTGGAAACGCTCAATTTACTTGCGCCGAAATACTCGTTTGATTTAAGCCGTGTTGTCACCGCCGGGCACTCGGCAGGTGGGCATCTCGCCCTGTGGATTGCGGCTCGTGCAATGCTGCCACCAGCCAGCTCCCTGTATCGAAAAGATGCGTTGCGAATTCACGCCGCCGTTGGCATAGCGGCACTTCCTGATCTTGCCTATGCGCGCGTTGCGTCTGCGCATGCGTGCGGAGCAGATACTGTCGATAAGCTCATCGATATTCAATCCCGTGGCGAGGCCGCTTATGCCGATACCTCCGTCACGCCGTTGCTGCCGTTGAATGTGTCGCAGATATTGGTGAGCGGCGTATATGACGGTATCGCCGCACCTATACACGCATGGCGATATCGCGAAAAGGCAAGGGAAAAAAATGAGATAGTGCAGCTAGTGACAATTGATAATGCAGGGCATTTTGAATTGATTGCACCATGGACGGACGCCGGACGCTTGGTCGTGCAGCAAATTATTGCCGCCACAAAATAAAATGAATTGAATTGAAATAATAAAATGCAGGCATGCTGCAATTACGATCTCGTTTTAAGTATTCATCTTTATCTTCATCTTGATCCCGCCGCGCATGGGCACTGAGTATTCGCAGAACTGAGATGGCGCATGATCGCTATTACACAAGCTTTAACAGTTGAAAGTGCAGTTGAGAGCGCTGGCAGGGTCTACACTTACGCCTGCCAAATAAATTTAATCATATAAAGTTATATCTACATGACAAATGTCAGCGTGCGCAAAGCTAATTGCATGGTGCGGATATTCACGTGCACGTATCAAATTATATTTTGAGGAGCCAGTCATGAATATGAATAAAATCGCGCGCGTCGCGATCATTTTTGCAGCCGCATCGTTTGCTTCCAATGTGTTTGCACAAAAGGAAATTCGCGGTTCAGGGGCCACATTTCCCGCCATCATTTATTCGACATGGGCGTCGGCTTACGCCAAAGAAAAAGGTGTCGCCGTAAAGTACGCACCAACTGGCTCGACGGAAGGAATTCGCACTGTGAGCGCGCGCGAAGTGGATTTTGGCGCAACCGATATTCCGCTGAGTGAGCCGGAGCTAAAAAAATCAAACCTGATTCAGTTTCCGACGGTGGCGGGCGGCATCGTACCGGTCATCAACATGCCTGGCCTGGGCGGTAAATCGCTCAAGCTGACAGGTGCGGTGCTGGCCGATATTTTTAGCGACAAAATTAAATTATGGAACGATGCAAAAATTGCCGCCTTGAACGAAGGCTTTTCGCTACCGGCGTTGAAAATAACCCGGGTGGTTCGCGAGGATTCTTCCGGTACAACCGAGGCGTTTACGACTTACCTTGCCGCATCGGCTCCCGATTGGGCGGGCAAATCTGGCCGCAAAGTGAATTGGGTCGGCAATATCGTTGCGATGAACGGCACAGATGCGCTGGCACAAACGGTGAAAGACACAGCGGGCGCGATTGGCTATGTGTCATTTGATCGCGTTGCCAAATTTGGCTTAACGCCTGCTAGTTTGCGAAACAAGGCCGGACAATTTGCGACGGCTTCAGAAAGTAGTATTGCCGCCGCAGTGCGCGGTTCGGCGCTGCGCAGCGATCTTCGCGCATCCCTGATTGATGTGAATGCCGCCGATGCATGGCCGCTGGTGGATGCAACTTATATTTTGATCGATGCCAGCCCGAAAGCTGCGTCGGATGCCAGCCGTACACTCAGATTTTTTTACTGGGCATTTTTGAAAGGTGACGATATTGTGCGCGGCACCGGATTTGTGCCGCTCCCGCCGGAGCTTCAGGCGCGTGTGGTGCGCCTGCTAGGTGAGGTCAAATCTCAAGATCGCCTGCCAATTGATTACGTCAGCAGCAATGACATCCGGCCATGCCTGTCGTGTGTTATTCGTGCGGTCTAGTGTGCTGATGGCGCACCAAACTGATGTAGACAAAACGACGGCAAGCGTTGCTCAGTCTAAAAAATCAGCGTAATTTTTATGCTGGTAATTTTTTGTAGTATCCCAAGGCAGAACGGTTTGTGCCGCGATTTTGGTGGCCATCATTTTCTTTCGTTCTGTTCCATCTGCCCGAATTAATTCGATTTGGCGTGGGTACATGAGTGCCTCATCCCAGAGCACTTTCGTAGTGGTTTGGGATGCACCACTGCCACGTTTGCTCTCGTACCACTGCGCACCGTCAGCTTGTTTCGGCCCGATGATACGCATCCGCTGCAAGGATTTAGGGTCAAACAAATAATAAGCCGAATCCCACGAACCATCAAAACCAACGTTATCGTAGTCAGGTTTGTCAATCGGCACGACTAATTTCGCGCGTGCATTCACCAACATTAATTCCGGTTTCATATCTTCGCGGCGTACGATCCAGCGCGATGCACGCGAGGTATCGAATTCCTTGCTCTCCTTGTTCGTATCCAGAGCGCTAATGACCGAGGTGGGGATGATGCGCTCGGTCCAAATCTGGTTTTTTCGCCGAATCACGCGTTCACTAAATTCGGCCGTGCGTGTAATACCATCAAGTCCGACTGATTTCATGGTGTGCGTCAGGACGAGATTTACATCCTGTGCATGACCTGCAAACGACATCGCCAAGAATGCGCACAACGCAATGAGTGGTGCGAGGATATTTTTTGTGATCATGTATTTCTAAAATCCGAAGGCAGTTTTGAGAAGCTCAAACACTTTGGTGTTATCAAGCGTTCCTTTAAAGGGTGCACGGCCTGCGCCATTGGCAAACAACATCACGTCTCCGCTGCCGTGGGTCTCGCCACCCGCGCCCGAACCCGCTAGCTGCACGCCGTATTGCTGATAATAATTTTTATTGGTGGTGTCAATATTGGTCAAATCGTCACGTGTTACGCCGCGGGTCGATCCGCCTCCGCTGGTTGAAATATTGCCATTGCCTGTACCGTTTCCAAATACAAGCGTGGTGTAAGGTTTGCCGTCGGCAGCGAGAGTCGGCACGCCTGGACGTTGTACGCTATCAGTCTTGCCGAGAATGGGATTGCCCTTGCTGGCGTAGCCGTTAAATGCAAGGGTGTGATCATGATCGGCGGTCACGATCACCAGCGTGTTAGCAAGATCGACTTTGCCTAGCGCTGCTTTAATGGCGTCGTCAAATGCAATCGTTTCAGCAAGCGCACGGCCAGCGTTGGTCTCATGTAACGCATGGTCAATACGGCCGCCTTCCACCATTAAAAAGTAACCATTCGTGTTTTTGGAAAGAATATCGATGGCTTTCGAAGTCATCTCAGCCAAACTGGGTTCTTTGCTGGCGTCGCGATCAAGATCGTAGGACATGTGGCCTTGGGTTGCGGCAAAATCAAACAAGCCTAGAATCTTTGTACCTGCATTTGCTGAGGCGGCGAGCAAAGAAGTTCTGTCGTTCACGAACGTGTAGCCTTTAGCCTGCATCTCTTTGGTGAGGTCACGACCGTCATTGCGGCCGCGTTTCGAGGTCACAATCGGTGAAGGAAACGGCGTCCAGTAATAGCTGATACCGCCCATCATCACATCAACACCCGCGCCCAGCTTGCTGTTATAGCCTTCGCCGCCAGGCACGGCCTGACGTGCAATTTCATATTCTGCATTGCGGTGACATACATGCGCGTAGGTTGCCCCGGGTGTTGCGTGTGTGAGCCTTGCGGTGGTGACCACACCGGTTGCTTTACCCTTGGCGATGGCTAGTTCAAGGATTGTGGCGGCTGGTGAACCATTGCCTGTTGCAGGACACTTGTTGACGCCGGCAGAAACGCCGTTGGCATCTGTGCCAGGCGCGTATTGCGCGGCAAATGTGTTGCCATCCATTCCCAGCACTTCGTTTCGCGTTTTAATACCGGTCATATAGGCTGCCATCGAAGGCGCACTGTCGGTTGTTTGCGCATCAAGTGAATAGGTTTTGATCCGCGCGGTACGAGGCAATGTCTCCATCGTTAGTTTGCCCGCCTCGCCGTATTTATAGATGCGCGCAGCGGTCACGGTTGTCGGCCCCATGCCATCGCCCAAAAAGAAAATCATATTTTTAGCTTCGCCTGCCGCATTCACGTTTGTGGCATTCAGTGCCACGGTCGACGACATTAGTGCGCATACCAACGTTATCTTTTTAAAATTCAACTTCATGGTTATCACCTTTAATTTTTTACGATTCCGCATTCGGTATTCTTTTTTTGCAAAAAAAGTTAGAGACCGAGTGCGTTTTTAATAATTGCAAACACGGCCGTGTTGTCCATAACACCCGCCACAGCCTCAGCGCCTTTGCCAATCGCGCCAATAAATACGTCAGCCCCGCCATGCGTTTCGCTGCCCGCAGGTGTCGGCACGGCCGCTTCCTGTTTATAGTCGTTGGCAGATGTTTGAAATTCGGTCAGCGCCGTGCGCGTAAGCGGACGATTTTCACCGTTGCCAAAGCCGAGAATGCTGTATCCCAGACCTTGAATATCTTTTGTCATAGTGCCGTCCGCAGGATCTTTAACCATGCCGAGCACGCCCGCATTTGTTACGGTGGTCGGGCCGGTACGTTGTGCGTATCCATTTAAAATCATGGTGTGATCATGGTCGGCAGTCACGATGATCAGCGTATTGGTCAGATCGACTTTGCTGATTGCCAGTTTGACTGCCTCGTCCAGCGCCACCACATCAGCCAATGCGCGTTTGGCATTCGTGGCGTGCAGGGCATGATCAATGCGGCCCGCCTCGACCATCAAGAAATAACCTTTTTTGTTTTTTGACAGTACATCAATGGCTTTCGCTGTCATTTCAGCAATGCTGGGTTCTTTTGATGGATCGCGATCAAGTTCATACGACATATGTCCCTGTGCGACCGCGAAGTCAAACAAGCCAAAAAGTTTGGAACCTGCAGCGACAGGTGCGGCATCAAACTCGGTTTTATTGGTAACGTAGTTGTAGCCCTTTGCTTTCATTTCCACCGTGAGGTCGCGCCCGTCAATGCGGCCGCGTCCGGTTTGTACCGCGCCAACCGGACGCCAGTAGGTGCTGATGCCGCCCAGCATCACATCTACGCCATCGCCCAGCTTGCTGTTAAATCCTGCTCCCCCCGGCACAGCCTGACGCGCAATCTCATATTCGCCATCGCGATGGCAAATATGTGAGTAGGTTGCGGCAGGCGTGGCATGTGTGAGTCGCGCCGTGGAAACGACGCCCGTGGCAAATCCCGCTGCCTTGGCAAGCTCAAGCGCGGTTGTTACTGGTGTGCCGTTGCCCGTTGCCGGGCATGTTGTCTCGCCGTTGCTGACGTAATTGGTGATGACGTTATTCGATACGGTGAATGCTTTCGTATCGCTGGACATTGATACAACCTCGTTATTCATCTTCACGCCGGTCATATACGACGACATGGAGGGCGCGCTGTCAGTGACTTGAGCGTCGTTGGAAAATGTTTTGACGAAGCCACTTTCAGGCAGGGTGTCTATGGTCAGCGAGCCATCTTCACCAACCTTGTAAATCCGTGCGGCTGTCATGGTGGTCATTCCCATACCGTCACCCAGAAAAAAAATGACGTTTTTGGGTGGAACGACAGTGGCGGGCGTTTCCGTGTCAGAACTGGAGGAATTGTTGCAGCCTGCAACAGTGATTACCAGTGCCAGTGATAATGCGATGACACTTTTTGACAAAAATATTTTATTAGCATTAATCATGTGCAACCTTATGAAAAGGAAATCTAAACTTAAGGCTTACAATCATGCACAGATAATATTTCGGTTGCGTGACGGCTCACTTTTTGCCGTACTTCTTTTCCTAACTGCCACTACGTGACCTATTTCGGCATTGTCGCCACGCCTATTTTTTCTATTTGATTTATCGGTAAATAAAGATTCAGACAGGTGCCACCACCTGCGATCTGCACGATTTCCAGCTTGCCGCCCAATGTGGCTGCGCGGCTTTTCATGTTTTCGATGCCGCGGCCGTTAGCGTGTGATTCTGCCAATCCTAATCCGTCATCCGCGACACTGACTAATACGCGATTGTTAGCGTAATCCACGCTCGTTGAAAGCGTAATTTTTTTTGCATTTGCGTGCTTGAGTGTATTGGTAAACGCCTCTTGCACAATGCGCAGCACGCTGCGCACATTTTCGGCGTCCAGATACGCAAGCGGCGGTAAATCCTTCACCGCCCATTCAAGCGCGATGCCCGCCGCATTCAGGCGCGGTCCCAGTCGATAACGCAGATTACCGAGCACCACCAAGAGATCACTTTCGACTGGCTCCAGCGAATCGATGGTGATTTTAAGCTCATCGATGCAGTCAGTCAGCACTTCCGACATCTCCTTGCTCGTCAGTGTGCCCATACGGGCGAGCGCGAGCGTGGACATGAGGTGTGAACCGATGCCGTCGTGCATGTCCCGCATGAGCCGCTGGCGCTCTTCTGCGGTGGCGCGCTGCTGGTCGAGTCTGCGCACTTGTTCAAAGCTTGCGGCAAGTTGTTGCTCGCGTTCATGCACGCGATCTGCAAGTTGCGTGTTGAGGGTTTCGTAATTGTTGAGCGTCCCGACAAATCTGGACACGAGCAGCGCGGCGACAGCAGCCACAAACAGCGGCAGACCCATTGGCAGCAAATAGAGTCGGTCAAAACCTAACAGCCCAATATAGTTGAATAGATCGTGTATGCCGAATGCAGCGTTGGCGACCAATGCGAATAACATCAGCAGATTTTCGATGGAAAAATTTCGACTGAGCTTACGCACCAGCACCCACAAAATGGCGATGCCAATTACGCCCAAAGAATAGTTGTACCAATCAGTGGCTGGCTTGCCCCATTCATCAGGGACGAGAAAAAGTGCGGCGGTGGTGGCGATTATAAATATCCACACCGCGCGCTCAAATCGGGGCGATGTATCGTTGGCAAAGCGGAGCGCAAAGCTTAACTGCAACGCGGTCATGATGCCCAGCGCTGGTACCGCCAGGTTGGCCACCGGCGATGAGTAATCGCGAATAAAATAGTGAGCCGTGCGGATGACAGCGACAAGACACATTAATGCATACAGACCAAACATGGCCTCAGCGCGGCGTTTTGCCCAAATCCACACTGCCAATAATCCTGACAAAAATACGAACACAGTAATAAATTTGGGCATGGTGTTCTGCATGAAATATCGTCGTTCCCAAAGGTGGCGAATCGGTGTGTCATCGCCGATATAAACCGCAGATAAACCAGCGCGACCAAAGCCTATCGGATGCAGGCGCACCAAAATTTCATTACGTCCGGCGTGCAGTAATCCAAGTGGTACGACGAAATATTGCGCAATATTCCAGCTCGTTTCCATTCGCTCTATATCGCCGCTCACACCCAACAAAACACCGTTCAGATATATCGCAATATTATTGGCGGCGCGTGGCACGTAAAGCGACATCGGTACCTGTGAAGTGGCGATATCAGCGTCAACATTAACCGTCAGGCGATACCAGCCGATCACATCCCGCGACCGCCCCTGTTTTGCCCAGCTATCGGGCAAATTTACCATCTGCCAAGATGTGGTGGGCAGGCTCTGCGGTGTCAGATCGGGCACCTGCAGAAATTCGGCCTGGGTGATTTGCATGACAGCGGGTAATTTGTCGGCATCGACTTGCGCATGTGCGCCCGCGACAAAAATAAAAATCAGCGCGAACGTCCTGATACACATCCGGGTTACAAACTGCGACACGAATATTGCTGCGGGTAGCCGATTTTGATTGTTGTTATTCACGCGACAGTCGTACTCGGTATTGCATCTGTTGTTGCACGTATTGTTGTGCCCGTGGTCACGCGGTTGAGCACGAGGCCAAATTATAAAGTGCGAATAATGCCCATCCGATTCGCTTCAAAAACAGCCTCGCCGCGAGAGTGAACGGCGAGCTTGCGATATATTTTTTTAACATGACTGGTAACCGTGTGCGGCGAAATTCCCATCAGTTTACCCATCTCCGGATAGTTATAGCCTTTGGAAGCCAACATCAGAATTTCCCGTTCGCGTGCTGATATCGCAACTTCATCGGGCATCGTTCCAGATAAAACCTCGCTGGGCAGCGGATCGATAATCGCCTCGGGCTGAAACCGCTTCAGCAGGCGTCGCGCGATAATGGGGCTGATCGGCGAGCCGCCCGCAATCAGCTCGCGAATGCCTGACAAGAAATTCTGCTCCGATGCATCTTTCAGTAAATATCCCGAGGCACCCGCCTCGATCGATGCCAGCACATGCTCCTCATCACCGAACACCGTGACCACCATGCACTCGCAATCGGGCAGGGTGGCGGTGGCGCGGCGTATGATTTCAATGCCGGAAATATCGGGCAAGCCCAGATCTACCAGCACCACGTCCGGCTTCTTCACGGCCAGCATGGCCAGGCCTTCATTGCCGGTGCCAACGCTGGCCACAACTTCAAAGCTTGAGTCGGT
>JANXWW010000137.1 GCA_025350945.1 Burkholderiales bacterium | reverse complement strand
GGCAGAATCGCTCGCGAAACTGATGAACCGCGCTGGGGCACTTTAACCCGGGTTTAAAAAACGCAATTCAAGTTAAGCCCATCACGTTAAGATTTGTCGCGTTGGCATAACTTAAAGCGACCGAATGAAAACAATCACCCTGGAGGCCTACGCCAAACGCATTGAGCGCGTGCTGCACTATATGGTGGATCATCTTGACGATTGCGACCAAAACCCGCTCGACATTCACCGCCTGGCCGAAGAAGCGTTTTTGTCGCCCTATCACTTTCATCGCGTGTATGTGGCGATGATGGGCGAGACCGTCGCAGATACGTTACGTCGCCATCGCCTGCATCGTGCTGCGATCAAACTTAGCGCATCGGCAACGCCTGTGGCGTTGCTCGCGAGTGAAGCGGGCTATGGCAGCGCGCAGGCATTCACAGGTGCGTTTCGCGAGGCCTATGGCGTGCCGCCGGCGCAATATCGTTTGCATGGAAAACTTTCGGCAGCGCTTCAATCCACCTCAATTAAATTTAAATCGAAGGAGCATCCGATGTTTAATTTAAAAGATGTACACATACAAAACCTGCCCGCCATTCACATCGCCAAATTGCAGCACAAAGGCGACTATCAGGCGATTGGCACAACCTTCGAACGCCTAATGGTGTGGGCTGCGGGTCAAGGGCTGATGAAGGCGGGCACGCGCACGTTCGGCATTTACTACGACGATCCAAAATCAAAGCCAGCTGATGAATTGCGTTCCGATGCATGCGTAGAAATTCCGCATCGCTACGATATGAAATCATCCGATCACCCCGATATTCGCGCGACAGAAACGGCAAGTCGCCGTTGCGCCGTGTTTGTGTTCACGGGACCCTATTCCGAATTGGAAAACCCCTATCGCTGGCTATACGACACATGGCTTCCACAAAGCAACGAGGAGCCGCGCGATGAAGCACCATTTGAAGAATATTTAAACGATGCGCGTAATACACCACCTGCGGATTTGAAGACGGCGATTTGTATTCCGTTGAAGGGCTAAATTGGCCAGCAAATTCGCGCACGATTTGCGCAAACTCACTGGACCAATTCCGGTGAGTTTGCGCAAATCGTGCGCGAAAAAATCATGTCCTAAATAAACACTAGACAACACGCCGCTTGACGGAGCGTGCGCTTGATCGCGACGTTAGCTGGGAGGGTTTTTCGACAAGGCGACCGGAGACATATTTGTGCAGCACGCTCGCGATAAACGTTTGATAAGGCAACCCCTCTTCAAGCGCACGCGCTTGAATATCCATCAAGTCTGGCGATGAAAGCCTGATATTAACGCGACGCTCTTTGATAAACGTCGCCGAGGCTGCAGCTTTGAATTTGGCAAGGTCTGCTTTCGTCGGCGAGATCGACTTCAGCACGCCGCCCTCGTAGGCCTTTAACATGTCTTGTTCAAATTTGTCAGAGCGCTTCATCACGACTGCTCCTTGGCAGATAGTTGCGGGTAGCCTTCCGGCTTGGAATAACGGTCTTCAAAAAGTAGTAATCGCTTTCTTCAACAAAAGGTACAAGGTATAAATAGCCCTCAAGGGCGACAATAAGAACAAGCTGGTTCGGATATTTTCCAGCGTTGGGATGCCGCACAAGGTCAAGTAAGCCGTCAGCTTCAATGGCAAGAACAATTTCCTCAAAAGAAATTCCGCGCCCAATTTTCAGCTCATCATTTTTATCATGATTCCAACGAAATGGTTTCATACAAAAATATTAACACAGTGTGTGCCTAATGTCACCATAGCAGTGCGTGTCTCTGATCCAATCGGGGAGATCATTTTTGAGTCGAAGGTATTTTTCAATACGTGATCTCCTCAATTTATTTGACAAGAATTATTTTTTTGGTTGATAGGCTGCAATCGCTTTGGCAAGGTCCTCATATTCTTCGCATTTTTTGCCGCAGATTTTTTCCAAGCGTGTGAGATGCTCCTTCGCTTTTTCGGGCTGATCCACTTTCAGGTAAGCCACACCGATATATTCATTCGCGCCTTTGTGATCAGGATCGAGCTTGAGCGCCACGTTGTAATGCTTGAATGAATCATCCATTTTGCCCAGCCAACGATTTGCATAACCCAGATAATTATGAGCATCGGCGTTATTTGGCTCACGCGCCACCACTTTTGAAAATGACATGATGGCGGCTTGCCAGGCTTTTGCCTGAATCGCGCTTTTGCCAGCGACAAAATCTGCGTCAGCCGCATTTGCAGAGGGCGCAACTTCAGTTCCCGCTGCGACGACCACTGTCGAAACACTCGCAACACTCACCACGCTCACCACAAAAAATAAGCTAAAAATTACCTTCATTGAATTCAACATAACCACGCTCCATATGGACAGTATTGATAAAAATCACACATTATTGTGCCGGAAATAAAACGGGCGTGGCCAGCAATACCGACCACGCCCATTCTTGTAACGATTATCGAACCTATCTGGATTCAGTCAACCCCTTCGCTTCCATCTCACCCAATTCCAGCATGCGCAATTTTGAAAGATAGTGGCGATCCACGCGCCAATCTTTAATCATGCCGAGCGCCAGCTGAAACTCCTCGTGATGCAGGTCAAATAGCGGCCCCAATGCATAAGGCTCGTTAGTTTCGATTGCTCTTGCCAGGCTGGTCAGCACCTTGGCACCCGGCTCACCCGGATTTTTATAAATATATTTTGCGGCCTTCTTAATTGCATTCACAGCACATCTCCCAAATGTTTCAAACATTCCTTAAAGGCGTCAATAATCTCAGGTGAGCCATGAATGCGCAATTGTCATATTTTTGAAATAAACCGCTTTTGCCGGGCATCAAGTATCTAAGGCGCATGCACCCGCACCGCTAGCGGCACATTACACAATTCAATGTGCCCCGCGGGCACCTTGTACCAATCGCCGCCGCGATTGCGCAGCGCTTCCACCATGGTTGTAAAAGTGGGTGTGTCGGTACGAATAATCTCAAGCTGGGTGCGATCCGCCTCCGGCACATCGGCAGCGACACGCATGGACTTGATTGGCACATATTGCTCTGGCTTTTCGTAAAACCCCAGCGCGCCGGTTCCGCGCGGCAGTACCGTCAATAGCGACATGCCTTGCACCACGCGCCCCACCAATGTGATATTTTTATCCAAATGGCGCGGTGAGTGGCCGATGACCACATAAAGCTCCGTGCCGCCGCCGCTACCCACATCGTTATCGCGACCCACCCCAACGGTACTGGTGCAATGCGCCAGCCAAGTGTTGGCGGATTTTGCATCGCGCGCTGAGTGAAAACCGTTTGAAAATCCCACCTGTTTTGCATAACCGTCGATATCCGGCAGGCGTGTAAAAGGAATAGGAATCTCTTTATTTACGGGCACACTAAATTCTGGCGGCAAATTTTTTTTCGCTTTTTGCGGCATCTTCTTTTCTGTCGGATCGCCCCATTGCACCACATAATTTTCCTGCACGCGCATGATGACCAGACCATCGAAATAGCCTTCGCGCACCAGCGCCTTGATGTTGGCCGCATGCAGCGGCGCGAACTGCGGTGCCAGCTCTA
>JANXWW010000106.1 GCA_025350945.1 Burkholderiales bacterium | reverse complement strand
TTACTTCGTCGCCACGCGCTTTTTCGACGAACAGTTATTGGCTTACAGGCAGCAATGGGCTGGTGTTAATCGATACCCAGTTTTTGCCGTCGGACGCACTGCGCATGCGTGAAACCGCGATAAAGGAAACGGGCAAACCGGTTGCCGTCGCCATCGTGTTGCATCCCAATCCCGACAAATTCAACGGCACTGCCACACTGCAATCGAAAGGTGTGAAAGTATTTTCATCCGCACAAGTTATCGAACATATTCCCGCCGTTCACGACATTCGGCGCGGCTGGTTTTATGATGATTTCAAACCCGACTACCCCACCCAAGCGCCCGTGTTGGAAAGCCTGGGTGCTACTTCACGCAAATTTATTGAAGCCGGTTTAACGATTGATTTGCATATGTTGGGGGCGGGATGCAGCGCTGCGCATGTGGTGGTGCAAGCAGGCGACATCAATTTTCTTGACGATTTAATTCCCTCTGGTACACATGCCTGGCTCGAACTTGGCATGATCGATCAATGGCTGGCGCGACTGACTGAGCTACGCGCCATGAAGCCCGCAAAAATTTATCCCGAACGCGGTCCGGCTGGCGGTGTGGAGCTGATCGACCATGCTGAGACCTATCTCAAATTTGTCCGTGACACGGTACTCGCCGCGAAGCCCAGCGGCGAGCTGAGCCGATTTCGCCAATGGCGGCTGGCGTCCGCGATTGAATCACGCTACCCCGAACTCGGTTACCCGATTTTTATGCGTGATGGATTGCCGACGATTTGGAAACGATTACAGTAATGGATGCGAACTTGTAAAAACCTCATCGCCATCGAATAGCAAAGCCCCCGCCCAGCTTGCCGTTTCAGGAATTTATGCTTGTAATAGTTCGCCAGTGCTTGTGTTTCGATATTTCTCCTATCGGCTATCTGCCCAACCGGTGAGCCCAATCCAAAATCGCGTACATTACTCATCGTTAGCTTTTCGATTCATTCAAACAAGAATAAACCCAAAAAACCATGAGCCAAACCCTCATCAATCAATATTTGAATCAACTCGCCTCACTCAAAAAAGTCTCGGGCTCGTTTCGTGAAAGCGTGCTGCGCGAAGCTTTCAAGGATTTATTGAAAGCGTGGGGCCGTCAGCATGATCTGACCTTCATTCCCGAATACGCGCTTGACACACTCACCAAAGAGAAACGCTATGTAGACGGAGCCCTGCTCTATTCCGTGCGCGTGCCGTTTGGCTACTGGGAAGCGAAAGACACCAAAGACAATCTCGATACCGAGATCGAAAAGAAATTCAAGCGCGGCTATCCGCAGGACAACATTATTTTTGAAGACACCGAGACAGCGGTGCTCATTCAAAATAAGCAAGAGGTGATGCGCGCCAACACGACAGATACTAAAGCTCTCGAAAAACTCCTCAAGCTCTTTTTCGGCCACGAGCGCACCGAGATCACGCAATTCAATAAAGCCGTCAGCCAGTTCAAGCAGGATTTACCCGCCGTGCTCGAAGCGTTGCGCAGCATGATCGAAGCGGCTTACAAGAGCAACAAAAAATTCGTCGCTGAATCTGCCCGCTTTCTGGAGCACGCCCGCGATGCCATCAACAAAAGCCTCACCGATGCCGATGTGCGCGAGATGCTCATTCAGCACATCCTCACCGAAGAGATTTTTGCCACCGTCTTTCCAAACGCCAACTTTCACCGCGAGAACAACATCGCCCGCGAGCTCTACAAACTGGAAGGCACCTTCTTCAAGGGCGAGACTCGCTACCAGACTTTAAAAGCGCTGGAGCCCTACTACGCCGCCATTCGCGCCGCCGCCGCACAAGTGGAGCGGCACCACGAGAAGCAGGCCTTTCTGAAATCGCTCTACGAAAATTTCTACAAGGTTTATAACGTCAAAGCAGCCGATCGGCTCGGCGTGGTCTACACGCCGAATGAAATCGTGCGCTTTATGATCGAAAGTGCCGATTGGCTGTGCGAAAAGCATTTTGGCAAAAACCTGATCGACAAGAATGTCGAAATCCTCGATCCCGCTACCGGCACCGGCACTTTCATCTGCGAACTGCTTGAGCACTTTCGCGGCCAGCCCGCCAAGCTCAAGTACAAATACGAACACGAGCT
Source organism: Burkholderiales bacterium (assembly GCA_025350945.1). Classification (GTDB taxonomy): domain Bacteria; phylum Pseudomonadota; class Gammaproteobacteria; order Burkholderiales; family Usitatibacteraceae; genus UKL13-2. The sequence goes on along the minus strand of JANXWW010000106.1, from coordinate 468 downwards.
GCACGCGAATGAAGTCGCCATCCTGCCGTATTACGTCGCAAACCTGAATATCGAAGCGACCTATGCTGCGATCACGGACGAATACAAAGAGTTTGAAAATCTCTGCTTTGTCGATACGCTGGATAACGTCGGCCTGCACACTGCGGCTCATGGCACTTCGGGTAATCTCTTCGGCAGCGTGACAGAAGAAAACGTCGCGCGTATCAAACGGCAGAACAGCAAAAAGATCAGCGTTATCATCGGCAACCCGCCGTACAACGCTAATCAGGCCAACGAAAACGACAACAACAAGAATCGCGAATACCCGGAAATCGACAAGCGCATTAAGCAGACTTACATCGCAGAAAGTACGGCGCAAAAAACCAAGTTGTACGACATGTACGCCCGCTTCTTCCGCTGGGCGAGCGACCGGCTGGATAAGAACGGCGTGCTGGCCTTCATCACGAACCGAAGTTTTGTCGATAGCCG
>JANXWW010000096.1 GCA_025350945.1 Burkholderiales bacterium | reverse complement strand
ACAACATGAATAAAATGCAGTCATTTAAATGTCGCACGCGACACTTATTTCGATTCCAAATGCCAATACGGGCATGGCGGCTATGTCGTATGACTTGTGGGGCGGCTGGACGCCATAGGCAGCGTGCGCTCGAGATAGAGTTAAGCATCTGGATCACTTTGTGACCTTTTCGACAAGCTTCTTCGCCCATTCCGGAAGAACGGAAAGCGGGTATTCGACTTGTTCTTATGGCGGCAATATTAAATAGTATCGCCTCACCTACTCATGCCATTAGTTCTGCAATTCGTCGCGCAGCGCTGTCGGAATTGACTTTCTTTTTATAGACTATTACTTCTTATACGGGAGGTCACATGAACATGAATAAAAACCGGGTTCGGCATGGCATCAAGGTTGCGGCAGTTTCTGCGGCTTTACTCTGCGGCATCGTCGCGGGCAGTGCATTGGCTGGGGATGGCGATACGACAAAAACGAAAACTTCATGGACGTGGAATTTTGGGCACAACGTGAGCTATGGCAACAATCAAACCAAGGGATCGGGCGTCGCGAAAGAGGAATCACGTGCCGTTGCAAATTTTTCGCAAGTCACACTTGCCCTGCCCGCGAACGTGACGATCACGCAGGGCTCGACCGAATCGCTGACCATCAGCGCGGACGATAATCTGCTGCCGTTGATGACGACGCGCGTTGTCAACAACGAACTTCTGATCGAGGGCGACAACAATCGGGGCTTTTCAACAAAGAGGGAAATCAAAATTCGCCTGATGGTAAAAACGCTCAACGGCCTGAACATAAAAGGCTCCGGCGATGTATCGGGCGATCAACTCAACAGCGATAAATTCAACATCTCCATACTCGGCTCAGGCGATGTGAAATTCAATACGATTCGCGCGGATATGCTCACTATCGGCATCGTCGGCTCAGGCGATATCAACGTTAATAATGTAGAGTCAAAGTCGCTCGATACCCGCGTGCAGGGTTCGGGGGACGTTAAATTTGGCGAGGTGAAAGCGGGGCAAGTCAGTATTTCTGTTGCCGGTTCCGGCGATATTTCTGCTGCGGGCACCGCAGATAAGGTCGTGATTGAGATCTCCGGCAGCGGCGATGTGCGCGCGGGCCGCTTGATTGCGCGCGACGTGGATGTGAAGGTTGTCGCGTCCGGCGACGCAGATGTGCACGCCACCGAAAAACTCAATGCCAGCGTGCGCGGCTCCGGCGATATACGCTATGCGGGTGCGCCGAAAAACGTCAGCAAAGAAATAAAAGGATCAGGCTCGATTGAGGCGATGTAGTGCGCATTTGTGCGTTCGTGCATTTGGGCAATTGTGCATTTGCGCAATCTTGCATACAAGCACTGGCGCGCCTTTCAAGACATTTTTGCTTCAAAAGCGCCGACCATCGGCGCTTTTGAATAAATAATTTATCGCGCCACCTGAATATTTTTTCTTGCTTCCAGGCGGGCATTTTTCACGGTCACGTCGATAGCTTTAATCGGCTTAATTGCTAACTCAAATTCACCTGATTCTGCGAGGGTAAACATCATCATTGTTTGTGTTTGCTCGGTGGAGCCTTGCGAGGTATCGCCGGAACCGGTGTAATTGAAATTGAACTCGCCTTGCGCTCTGACGTTGCCGTTTTGTGAAAGCACCGCAGAATATCGATTCCATTTTCCGGCTTCCGATGGGGCCAATGTTTGTTCGGCGCGGAAGTTGAGCGCGACCGGCGACATATCGGGCGTTAGCGTAATTTTGATGGGTGCAAACGCGCCGCTGGCTTCAGCCTGCAAGGGCACGGTCAACGCTTTGGTGCCGGTAACGGTGCCTTCGCAGCCCAAAAGTGATGCGGCAAAAACAGCAATGGCGGCCAATAAAATAGAGCGCGGGAAATCAGTAAACAAATTCATTCGCATATTTTTTACATTCACTTTTTAGTAAGTTTTTGAATAAGGTCTGCCTGCCACATAAATCACATACGGCCGTGGTGCCCAAATGCCGCCGTAACCCCATCCCCAGCCGCGACCATAAAGCCACAAATCTTCACGCGCTTCGCGACGACCTTGCCGTTCAGCCATTTTCAATTGGCCTTGCTGCATATAATCCAGCACCGCATCAGGCACACCGTCACGCGATAATTTCGCGTATTGACTCGCCGCGATGTCATAGCTGGTTTGAGTAATTTTTATTTCGTTAATGATCGTTGGCGCATCCTTGCCGCCCTTGGCAAGCGCGACAATTTGATCCAACGACAGCGGCTGAAGCTCCGGGCCATTCATCGTCGCGCAGGCGCTTAAAGACATCACTGTACCGATCACACACAACTTGCTAAATTTAAGTAAACTCTGGTTCATGAAACACCTCCATGTTGAGAAACACTTCAATCAACGCAGCCATTTTCGATGCGACCTGTGGGTCGTCGTCAAACGCCGCGAGTCCCACACCTGTCACGCCCACCACGCCTAGCAGCACAATCGCGTCTGGACATCATTCTAACGCGCTTCAGCGTTTGGTGATGCAAATAACACCCACACAACCACCCTGTACAACGTTGCCGGTAGCCAAAGGTTGACGGATGCAGGCAAGTAAATCCAACCTTCAAACACGACCCCCTGGCAGGAGCAAGAAATGGATGCAGCAAATAGCATGGTCGATAACGCGACAAACAGCCCCATCGATAACCCGATGGGCACCGATGGTTTTGAGTTTGTCGAATACACCGCGCCCGATGTGAAAGCGCTGGGCCGCTTGTTCGAAAGCATGGGTTTTGTGGCGGTAGCCAAACATCGTTCGAAAGACGTAACACTCTACAAGCAAGGCGATATTAATTTTATCGTCAACGCCGAAAAAGATAGTTTCGCGCAATCGTTCGCGCGCGTGCATGGGCCGTCCGCATGCGCGTTTGGTATTCGTGTGAAAGATGCGGCGGCCGCGTTTAAACGTGCGATTGCACTCGGTGCCAAAGCCTACGATGGCCCGGTCGGCCCGATGGAATTAAATATCCCGGCGATTCAGGGTATCGGCGGCTCACTTTTATATTTGATTGATCGCTATGGCCCGCGCACAATTTACGACGTAGATTTTCAGCCGATTGACGGCGCTGATCAAAATCCAAAAGGCGTCGGCCTGCAATATGTCGATCATCTGACGCACAATGTTTATATTGGTCGCATGGATACGTGGGCCGAGTTTTACGCGAAGCTGTTTAATTTCCGCGAGATTCGTTACTTCGATATCAAAGGCAAAAAAACCGGATTGACCTCACGCGCGCTCACCAGCCCGTGCGGGAAAATTCGCATTCCGATCAACGAACCCTCGGATCAAAAATCGCAAATTCAGGAATATCTGGACGCCTACAACGGCGAGGGCATTCAACATATTGCGCTTGCCTGTGCCAATATTTACGAGACGGTGGAAGCACTTCGCGCCAAGGGCGTA
>JANXWW010000091.1 GCA_025350945.1 Burkholderiales bacterium | reverse complement strand
CACCCATTCCATCCCGATGAAATATTCATCACTGAATCGCAGACGGGCTCAGTCTTAAAAGCCATTCTGCCGATGTATTAGCGCCATGGCCAACGAGCGCGATCTGCCTGAAGGTGCCCACGCGGATTTCCGCGATGATATGAGTTATGGCGATTATCTGCACCTCGATTTATTGTTGGCCGCGCAGCAGCCTGCCTCAAGCGAACATAATGAGTTACTGTTTATCATCCAGCATCAGGCGACTGAATTGTGGATGAAGCTGGCGCTGCATGAACTCACGGCGGCGCGCAATCACATCATCGCCGATGATTTGCAGCCTGCGTTCAAAATGCTGTCGCGCGTATCTCGCATCATGAATAATTTGATTCAGGCGTGGGATATTCTGTCGACCTTGACGCCATCCGAATATTCGTCATTCCGCGAAAGCCTCGGCAAATCATCCGGCTTTCAGTCGCATCAAAATCGTTCGCTCGAATTTTTATTCGGCAATAAAAAGCGCGCCATGTTGTCCCCGTTTGAACATCGCCCTGAATTATACGGCCCGTTGAAAGCGCTGCTGGAGTCCCCCTCCATTTACGATGAGGCGAATCGTTTGCTCGCGCGCCGTGGCATGGCAGTGGATCACGTTGCCGTTGATCGCGACTGGGCGCTACCCTATGTCGCCAACGATAGCGTGGCGCGCGCCTGGTCTAACGTGTACGCGAATCCGAAGGCGCACTGGGATTTGTATGAGCTCGCTGAAAAGCTGGTCGATCTTGAAGACTATTTTCGCCAATGGCGATTCCGTCATGTCACCACGGTTGAACGCGTGATCGGCTTTAAGCGTGGCACCGGCGGCACATCCGGCGTCGGCTATCTGCGCGACATGGTCGGCGTGCGACTGTTTCCAGAGCTCTGGGATTTGCGCACCGCACTGTAATTCAGTCGCGACATATTGCGTGCCATTCGCGCCGCTTTTCTGCCACTCGTCGCAAACACAGCCCGCATCACGCGACTCCCCGGCAAGATTCAATCTCGATAAACCCAAGGGGAGTTTGAACATGAAATTCGCGAAATTTACTGCTGTGTGTGCCGTTACGTTCATATTGCCAGCCTATGCCGCTGACCTAACTGTTGAAATTAAAGGCCTCACCAGCGCGAACGGGAAAGTATTGATTGCGCTTTACGACAAAGCGGACAACTGGATGAAGCAGGGGTTGAAAATGGGCAGGACAGCCGCACAAAAGGATGGCGTCACCTATGAATTCAAGGATTTGCCGCTGGGGGAATACGCGTTATCCATTCATCATGATGAAAACGATAACGGTAAATTTGATACCAATCTGGTCGGCATGCCGATTGAGCCCTACGGTTTTTCAAATGATGCGATGGGTAACTTTGGCCCACCCACGTTTGAGCAGGCGAAATTCAAACTGGATGTGACCAAGAAAACCATCACGCTCAATTTGAAATAGCCGCAGGAGAAAATCATGGATCGCAGATCATTTATAGGCAGTACAGCGGCGACGGCGGTACTGCCGTTTTCAGGTAAATCGTTTGCTGAAACAAAGCCAAAGCCACTTTTCGCGAACAATCCGCGCTTAACGCCGATGCGTGGTTTCGCCGGTCAAGATGTGGCCTGTGAAAACTTGGCGATTGAAGGCAAAATTCCGCAAGCATTACGCGGTGTTTTCTACCGCAACGGGCCGGGGCTGTTTGAACGCGGCAATCAGCGCTATCAACATTGGTTTGATGGCGATGGATTGCTGAATGCATGGCGATTTACTGATGCTGGTGTGTCGCATCAAGCGAAGTTTATCCGCACCGATAAATTTATCGCCGAATCTGAAGCGAATGAGTTTCTAATGCCGTCATTTGGCACCGCCATCAAAGCGAAACGTGCCGTTAAAAATAGTGATTCGGTGAATACCGCAAACACCAACGTAGTGAAATTGGGAGGTCGATTACTCGCGCTGTGGGAAGGCGGCTCCGCCTACGATCTTGATCCGCAAACACTTGCCACAAGTGGGCCTGTAACGTGGAAACCCGAGCTGAAGGCTATGCCGTTCTCGGCGCATCCGAAAGTGGAAGTCGATGGCACGTTCTGGAATTTCGGCACGGCAGGGTTTGGCAAGATTGTTTTGTATCACTTGTCGGCAACCGGTGAGATGCTGCGCTATCACTTGCTGGATGCGCCACCCAGTGCGATGGTGCATGATTTTGCGGTCTCGCAAAAACACCTTATTTTTTTGCTGGCCCCGATCACAATGGATCGCGATAGCCTGAAAGCGGGGGGCAGTTTTGGCCAATCTTTGCGCTGGAATGCCAAAGAAAGTGTAAAAGTGCTGGTGATAGAAAAAGCTGATTTCACCAAGCTACGCATCATGGAAGTACCTGCATTTATGGTCTTCCACTTCGGCAACGCGTGGGAAATGAACAACGTCATTCGCGTCGATTTTGTGCAGAGTGAAAATCTCGACATCATGAGCGACTACATGCCGCGTATTATGCGTGGCGAGCCGGCAATCGCGGGTGCAACGAACGCCTGCTTCATGAAAATCGACTTGAACAAAGGCCGATGTACGATGGAAACGCGAAACGAGCAGGTAGAATTTCCCCGCATCGATCCGCGCTTTGTCGCCCAGCGTAATCGCCTGGTTTTTTATCCCGCTTACATGGGTAACGATTCCACCTCGCGCTTCAATAGCGTGCTGCGCGTGGATACCGAAACCGGCAAGACTGA
>JANXWW010000048.1 GCA_025350945.1 Burkholderiales bacterium | reverse complement strand
TATCGCTGGCCTTGCTGACATCGCTAAAAAAGCAAATGCATACTTGGCGGTTGATAATTGTTTACTCACGCCCGCGTTGCAACGCCCGATTGAATTTGGTGCGGATCTCATCATTCATTCCGCGACCAAATACATCGACGGGCAAGGCCGTGTGCTCGCCGGTGCGGTATGTGGAAGCAAAGAATTGATCGAACAGGTATACAGCTTCGTTCGCACCGCCGGCCCCGCCATCTCGCCATTTAACGCGTGGATATGCTTGAAAGGTTTGGAAACGCTCAAGCTACGCGTGGAAGCACAATCACGCTCAACACTGGCGCTCGCGCATTGGCTCGAAGCGCAGCCTATGGTGGAGCGCGTGTATTACGCCGGGCTAACATCACATCCGCAACACGCGCTCGCGATGCGGCAATCGGCATTGCAGGGCGCGGTGCTGTCATTCGAAGTGAAGGGCGGACGCGCGGATGCATGGCGCGTCATTGACGCCGTCAAAATGATCTCCATCACCGCCAATCTGGGTGACACCAAAACCACCATCACTCATCCGGCGACGACAACTCACGCCAGGATTTCTCAGGCCGAGCGGGATGCCGCGGGGATTCGCGAGAATTTGTTGAGGGTGGCGGTGGGGTTGGAGAGTGTGAGGGATATTCAGCGAGATTTGGGTAACGGCTTGGGTGATGGCCTTGAGCTTAGCGCATCAATTTGAAGCAGCTGTCCACGCTTCCATTAAAAATTGGCTCGTTAAATCGCCTTTGGCGATCAGTTGAGTGGCCTCTCATCGTTATTTTTCTCGCGGCCGTAGCTTATTTTCATGGGGTGTCACTGCTTGAGTGGTCGATCAAATCGCCTTACGATTTCGATGCCAAGACCTACTACATCCCTTATGCGAAACGATTATTGAATGAGGGAATCCCGTTTCTCTTCACGGAAGAGGCAATGCATATTCCGCCATTTTCGTATATCTTTCCGGCGCTCTTTGGCGGTGATCTTGCTGTTCAGAAAAATGTATCCATTGCACTTTCCACATTAAATCTGCTTCTATTATTTAGAACCGGCTGGCTGCTTCACTCGCGAACTGCGGGAATACTTGCAGTAGCTTTCTATGCGCTATCACCTTCGTTTAAACCTTTCCTAGCAACGGGCAGCGTAGAACCCTTATTCATTTTTTTAATGGCAGCATGGTTCTGGTTATTAGCAGAAGGTTGGGCTTCGCAACGCCGATGGATGTTTCTGTTAGCGGGGGTGATATTCGGCCTTGCCGCGTTGACGCGAGCGACAATAATCTACTTCTTGCCTGTGCTCATAATGGCGGCGTACTGGATGCAACGTCGAAGCGCAAAGACAAGTTCAGCATCAGGCTTAGATACACGTGGTACACGAGATACAAGCGGCACATGCGCAAATTGGGCTAGTGTTGGCTGGGCTCACTGTTTGGCGCTTGCGATGGTGCTGCCGGTGCTCATCAAGAATATGGCGATGTTCGGCATTCCGTCGATCTCAACCGGCGCCGGGATAGCACTTTACTTGGGCAACAATCCTTTTACTTACGGCATGGATCCCAGTTATTTCCAAACTCACTTTGACAATGGGGCTGTTCCGCCTGCCGGGCTGACTCATTTGGCCGTTGTTGCTGATCGTGCGCTTGCGGCAGTTGGCAAATATATGTTGTTTTCCCAACCTCTACCCTTTGTCTTTGAGATGTATACGATGAAGCTGACTTCATTTTTCTTGGTTAATAATCGCGAATGGATCGCACCGGTAGCCACGTTGCGGGGCTGGCGCATTTTTTTCATTGTGTTCTCAATTCCAGCAATACTAACGTTGAGAGCGAAGCCAATTATCTGGATTTTAGTTGCATTGCTCGCGTACCAAGTTGCAGCACATATGCCGGTAATCTATTCTCATCGCTATTCTGTTGGCGTGCTGGAAATGTCGTTGGTTTTATTAGCAGGGGTTGGGGTTGCAGTATTTTTGCGCGAACGGCGGTGGCTGAGTTTGTTAGTACTTTTGTTACTAACTGCCGCGCTTATTTACATGGGCCGCGTAAGCGCTCGTGATCCTCATGCGCTCAGGTTAAATGCATATGGTGTGCCGCACGAAATACTTTACTCGAGCAGCGTGGGTGGTCTGCCTATTGCCGGTTTAGTCGGCGCTATCCAAACAGGTTCTAATGAGTTTGTATCAACAGAAAACGCAGCCATGATTGATATTGATCTCACAAGCGTGAAGAATATCAATCAATATACGATTCAAGTATTAGCAATCGAAGGAGGGATTGTTTTGGGCACTCAGACTGAACGCTGCGAACCGGTAACATACTTCTATCGAAAGCTGAGTCAAACAGACTTTTCATTAACCAGCGCTTCGCAAGACGTGTGGCCTGCTGACGGTAAACTGCGGCTATATGTTTTGGGGCATCAAGCGCCGCTTGATATTGTTGAGCCAGGGCTTTTACGTCTACGGTTTACTTGCGGATCAAAAGCACGAATTAAATTGTCGCGAATAGAAGTAGTACGTCCTACAGTCGGATTGTATTATCGGGAACAATATTTAAAGAGTATCGGTGCATCCGACTGGAGCCACCTTACTCACAAACGGTTAGAATTAAATAAGAAACCCTAGTATCCAAGCGGCTTTTGAGGCTAAAAGTGCTTTTTTGGCAAGCCCAGCTTAGAGTTTTGCATAGTGGAAAGAGAAAAAAAGATATGT
>JANXWW010000046.1 GCA_025350945.1 Burkholderiales bacterium | reverse complement strand
TGCGTGAATCACATCGGAGTCAAAATCGGTTCAAACTTTTTTAACAATAGTTAACAATTGAATTTTGTTAATTCTCACTTGCCTTGCACAACCTTCAACATCAACCGTTTATTGCGATTCGGGTACCAGATTCACCGGTGCAGCTTCACTCACCAAGCCACTTGCCTTCAATTGATCCATCGCGCCCTGCACCTGATCAGGTGTGAAGCGCAGATAGTATTCACCTGCCTGACCTGGCCCACCGGCGATCCATGCACTAGTGCTCGCCAGCAACAAGCGCAATTCACCTTCGGTGGCATTAGGCTTGAATACCACGCGCAGAAAAGCCGCTTCTGCTTTAGCGCCGGTTGTTTTGCCATCGGTTATCGCCGGCTTGCCGCGATAAATGATCGCCTCGTCACGTTGCTGCACTAGCAGCACGCCTTGCGCGACAATCACTGCCGCAGCGCAGCCCAGCGCGGGCTTCATCCAGCCGCCGCCCAGTAAACGTTGCAAAGAGCGCTGAAACCAGTTCTGCTCATCTGAGTCAGCCGCGCTGCGGCGAGCCGCGGGTGGCGTGGCTTCTGCCTTGGGTGAAACCTTGATACGTTGCAGTGTTTGGCTAAGCCCAATATCGGCCGGGATATTTTCCGCGCGGCGTTTCATGGTGGATACCATCCGCTCGTAATACTGCACTTCATCTCGTGCCAGCGATGATTGAGCAAGGTAGGCATCCATCGCCGCACGATCTTTTGCATTCAGTGTGCCATTTACGTACCACGGCAGCCATTCAGTAAATTTTTCAGGGTGTGACATGGGCGTTTCCTTCTGAGTTGTCATGGGCGGATAGAGCATCTTCTGCGTTTTCTTTATCGCCGGTCTCTTCACCTTCCCGCTTGAGTAACAGGCGGAGGCAATTCTTTATTTTTTGCCGCGCATGAAATAACCGCGTCTTAATCGTGTTCTCCGGACACGCTTGCAACGTGGCTACTTCGCCCAACGACATACCCTCGAAAAACACCAAATGCATGCATTCGCGATGGTCTGTCGTGAGCTTACCCATACATTCCCGTACGCCCTTTTGGCGCTGGCTTGCGGCCAACAAATCGTGCGGGCTTGCATCATCGCTGGCGACGGTTTCACTCATTTCGTCGGTCAGCTCATCATATGAATGTGTGCTTGAGCGAAAAGCGTTCAATATTTTGTAACGCGCAATGCCCAACACCCAAGTCGAGAATTTTGAAGTCGCGTTAAATCGTTCAGGATGCTTCCACACTTCGTGCAGCGTATCGACAACAACCTCTTCAGCCCGCGCTTCATCACGCAATTGATTCAGCGCAAAAGCGAAAACGCGCCGGTTAATGCTGCGATAAAGGGTAGTGAAAGCGGTTTCGTCGCCCTTGCCGACGCGTTCAAGTAAACCTAATACGATCTGATTATCAAGTTCCATACTGTTGTTATTGCCCCTGGCTTGTTTTGATTTGCGCACAACTTCGCGCTCAAGCCAATCAGCATAAACGGTTGCGGGGTCACTGACAAATTCATCTTTAGGTGGCGTTTGCATATCAGCTTTGTTTTAAGTCCGACAAAATGCCGTGTCAACCCGCGCGAAACTGAACGCGACGGTTTTCATCTGCACGCGGATTCTCAGGGTTCAGCGGCTCGCTTTGACCTTTGCCCACCGCTTTTAAGAGGCTTGCGTTTACACCGTGGTTTGCCACCAAGTATTTTTTAACAGCGGCCGCGCGGCGCATCGACAAACGCTGGTTGTACCGCGGGCTGCCTACGGCGTCAGTATGACCTTCGATCACCACGACAAGGCCAGTTGAATCCTGAACCAGCTTGACACCTTCTGCAATCTGCGTGAGCGGTGCCAGGGCGTCCGTTGTTAACGTTGAAGAGTTGAACGCAAACGGAATCGGTACGGCGAGTGTATTCGAGGTGTCGGGCGTGAACGCGCCCTCAGCTTTGGTAGGGTCTTGCCCATTCGCCGACTCACCCAACTGCCGCACGCCACGCATCTTGAGTTTGGGCGTAAATGACTTACCCGCTAAGGTCTTTGCCACCATCAGCGGTGATGGTGTTTTTGACAACGGGAAGTACTGCACCTCGCCTGAAAAGGCCTGAAATGTAGCGCTGAGAGTGAAAGCGCCTAGGGCAATAAGTGCGGGGATTTTCATTTTTATTCTCCTTTAAAAGTAAGATATTTATCTATTGATGCGACCATAAAAAACATTCAAGCAATCAATGCGACACCACTTGCCCGCCGCGCTTTATGTAGATATCGCACAGCGGTGCGGCCGACTTTCCTGTTGCGATTGACTCGATACGCCAGAGCGGATCGAGCTCCTGCACAATGGACTGGCGCGCGGGGCTTGGCTGCCATTCGCGAGACCGGGAAGACGGTTCCAGCCAGGCCAGACGTGCAATCCAGGCGTAATCCAGCCGTTGATTGTGTTCGCGATTGAGGAGCATAAGTTGCGCAATTTGGGCGGCTTGTTGATGTCCGCGGCGCGCGGCGCGCTGATAAAACAGTAACGCGGAATTAATGTTGACAGGCATGTGCCAGCCGCGATGATTGGCCCTAGCAAGATCGAATAGCGCATTGACATCCCCTTGTCGCGCGCGGCGTTTCACCTGATTGAGCGCGAACTCGCTCATCATCTCGGCTTCAGCGCGTTCAAGTCGTCGCGTATTAACGTCGGCAATTAAGAGGCCGTCGGCATGTGATTTTGCGTACAAGCTATTGGCCTCTTCGTACGCGCGAGCACGCTCACGCACGGTGGCGAGCCGATGTGTGGCAAGCGGGTCGCCCATCGCCGCGCCGCATTCCCACCATGCCATTGATTCATGCGCGGCGACATTTGCATCCCCATGATTAAGCGCAATGAGCCCGCGTACATAGGCCGCGCGTGCCAGCCATAAGGGCGGCAGCCGATCAAGCTCGACGTCCGCGCGCACCGGGTCAGGTTCCACACCTTTACCCATCGCCAGCAAGTAAGCGGCACCTAAAATCGCGGCGGGATGTTCCTGCTCACTTGCACGTTTCAGATGATGGTAGGCCAACGCGTATTGATTATCGCCAAGTGCCCGCCGATAGCTGCTCAGCGCCAGCACGAGTGCGTCCTGTGACGCGGCCGATGAGTCAGGTGGTAATGCCGCACGCGCTTCAAACCCAGCCTGACATTCGCAGGCAATATTAACAAGGAGAATCGCTAGCGCGGCAGCGAACCAAACCGACTTCATCGCTTAGCCGATGGTGGTGCCACTTGCGCTGTTTGGGTGGGTGGCGACACATGAAATTCCAGGCGTGCCGTGCCCACATTGTCTTTGCTGAGCGCTTGCGCAATTTGATTTTCAAGCTGATCAAGTGAAGTCACACCTGCAATCGGCTGTAGTGGTTGGAGTCGCTGGATCAGCGGAATTTGTACGCCAAGATCAGCCACGCTGGCAAAACACAGAACGCGTTCTTTACCGGGCGCTTCAAATGGCAGCACATAGCCGTGGCCTTCATCATTTGCGTGTGGCATCTTCACCGGGCGGCGGGCTGGTGTGAAGGCTTGCGGCTGATAACGATTCGGGAAAATTTGCTGAACAACGTTGTTCGCGTCCTGCATAAAGCAGCGCAAGTACCCGCCGCGCGAGAGTGTAATCGTCATATTTAGCGCATCGCCGACTTTAACCGTACGGTTGCGCGGTGTGGCGACGACGGAGATTTCGATAGGATTGATGCGCACCTTCGGCTCTGGTGCGGCGAGTGCGCTTTTTGAATCCAAAAACTGTTTCAGCCTGCCGTCTGGTCGTGAATTCGCGTGCATCACTTTCAACCAGTCAGCCCGCATAAATTTGCCCGCACTATCAACGCGCACATATTCCGCGATCAATTTTTCATATGCTTCGAAATTGATAAAGCCCAGCGCCGGCAAACCTTTGTCCATCTGAAAACGTACCACTGCCTCGCGCAAATCCTGATTTTCGCGGCCATCGATTGGCCCGTTGTAATAACCCGCGTGGTTGAGCCCGGATTGAAAAAGACGATTCAAATCGATTTTCGGCAGGCGCGAATACCATTCGAAAAGCTCGCGCTGAAATTCAGGCTTTGATTGGTCAACGGCGATGCATTTCCAGTACGGCACATTGGCCCACTTGCCGACCAATTCAACCAGCCCCAATTCCGCCAGCGTGCGCAACGCCGCGCCATTACCGTTTACGTAATCTCGACCAAAATTAAACGTCACCCCATATTTGCGTATGGAGCCATCACCATCCGCGCTGGTTGACGATTTACCGATGGTGATCTGATTATCGGTATGAATGCCGGGGAGAAATTGTTTGGTCTTGAAGTCACCGAGCTTCATCGACAGCGCAATCGTCACCGCCTCAATGTCACGGCCACCGCCAATGCTCCAGCGCGGTGCGCTGGCACCGAACGATTTTTGATCTTTGCCAACCGCCTGATCAATGTACGGAATCGCACCATAAATATAAAGCCGTGGTGGGGTAACTGTCATCAAATCAGTGTTGATCAACGCCTGTCCGATGGACTGCACGGTGTCCTGCTTGATTTGATCCACTTCGTTTTCAACGATACGAAACGCGCTACTGGATACCGACATTTCCGAAAGCGCCGAAGTTACCAATTGATCGGTAGCGACACCTGCCTTGCCAGAGCCATCAACAAAAGTCTTAACCGCAATCGGCACATCCCGCACACCGGCGGCCAGTAACATTTTGTCCATGCAGTCGAGTGCCGGTGTGAACGAGGTCATCGAGCGCACGGGCAAGGTAACGGGATTGGATTCCGTGGTGGCGTGATCGAGAAAGTCGACCCGATCACGTGTGCTGGTGGTGCCGCAGCCTGCAAGAGAAATCGCAACTACTGCGCCAATCATTTTTTTTGCGAGTTGTTTCATCGTCACACTATCGATTCGCGCAAGCACCTAGCGCGTGCGACACACCATAATGACGTCGCCTTTTATGACTGTCAGATTCTCGATTTTGCCGCGATGACCTTTTGCCACTTCAACGTTGGCGGCGTTGTTGTTGCAACTGCGATCATTGCTGGACGTATATGCGCTGTTGTTACTATTGCTGTTACTGCCCTTGTTCTTGGCGTTAGCCTGCTCTAGTGCGTTGTTTTGAGTCGACTGAATATTGCCGTCAGAACGCAATTGGCGCGTTTGCGCGATAGCCCGTGCGATTTTTGATTGCTGCGATGCGTTTAATTTATTTTGTGTAAATAAATCGGCCGCTTCAGCTCGCGTTTTCAGCAAACAGGTAGCCGTCAATAACACCATCGAGGCAATGGTTACGCACGAAATTTGCCGAGCGATTGCAGTGGAAGGGTTCGGAAAATTGCGCATTGAAATCTCCTTTTGCCGAGCTTGAGCCAAGCAGTGACGTGGTGGTTGAAAAAACATAACTGGGTGCGGGTGGCTGGCTGAAAAATCGGGCGGGCCAAATTGTGGTTAGTGCATTCATTGCTTATCGTGTGCGCCTTGCCCACGACATCGGAAACCAGAACTTGACCCGCGCTGCCGTCAATCAATACCTACTTTGCATTGATGGTGACCGAACCCAGATTGCTTTGCATGCTAGTGCCCATATAGGCCACACCTACCTGAGTCACATTGCCGGTATTCACTTTTGTATTGAGCTTGATGGTTGCGTTGCCTAGACCATTGGTGGCAATACCGGCAATATTGTTTTGCACCACCGAGCCCTTGCCGTAAGAAATGCCGACTTGTGTGACGTTGTTTGCTTTCACATCCGTTTTAAGCTCAGCCTTGAATTCGGCATGCGCTTGAGTACTAACGATGGTTGCAGTCAGGGCAAACAATCCTGCTTGCATCATCAAATGGGATTTGTTCATGATTCGCTCCAAAAAAATCATCATGAAAAGAAATTTGCGGGGACAGAACTATCGCCCCCGCATCGCTTGCACATTACTTGTTGATCGTGACTGCGCCGAGGTTGTTCTGCACAACCGCGCTCTTGCCAACAGCGAGTCCAATCTGGTTGATGGCCTTCGCTTCCACTTTCGAATCAAGTTTGATGTTCGCGTCTTTGATGCCGTTGGAAGCAACACCGCCCACGCTGTTTTGTACTACCGATTTTTGACCGACAGCCAAACCGATTTGATTGACTTTGTCAGCTTTGATTTCGGTTTTGACTTCAGCTTTGAATTCAGCAAATGCGGAACCAGCGATGGCGAAGGTTGTTGCGGCGATCAGGGCTTGAATAGCTTTCATGGTGAATCTCCTTTAAATTAAAAAATTAACTGCACGGTTTAGAGAACTACATTAGGGGCTAAATTAGGGCTGCATTGAAATGGAGTGCTTCAGCTTTATTGTTGCTGTTGCGTTTGCATTCCATCTGTAACTGAATCGCAGCGAGCTCTCGTTCGGTTCAAACTTTATGAACAATTGTTAAAAGTATTTTTGTTCATAGCGTTTATTCGTGAAATAACAAACGAAAGTGTGATGCGCCGCACACAGAAGCAAATAAATGTCATACGGCTGAAACGCTGCACGGGTAGGGCAGTTTCAAGGCAAAGGCTTCAAGATGCCCGCTAATATTGGCGTTTCGGGCAATGGTGTTTTAAAAAATCAGCACGAAAAAAAGCGCCGCCAGTTATTCACTGAGCGGCGCAACGGGGATTCAATAAGTTTTTAATATCAGCAAAACGCGATGCGCAATTTATCCCTTTGGCACAAACACAAAATCCCCGCCCACATGACCGGAGAATTGCAACTGCCCGTATTGCGGACGTTGTTGTTCGCCAAAACCAAGCGCCGCTTTTTCCACGCGCGGCGCGATATCGCGATATAGCTCATGCGCTTCGAATGCCTCCATCTTGCGTGCGAGGCCATCGAGAAATTGGCGCGCAAAAATTGAATGTTTGCCCGCGCCACCATCCATTACCTGCCGTACGCCGCCTGAGCTCATCACCTTGCGGCTTTGTAATTGCGCGCGGTTTTGCAGCCAATCTGATTTACTGGCGCTTGGGTTGCGATCAAGTTGTTCCGCCACCGAGCGCACCAGCACGCCTGCGTAACACGCATCGGCCACCACCAGCACTTGGCGTGCGCGCAACGCGCTCAACTGTTCGGTGATGTCGCTGGATGAAATGTAGTTCGCAATATTTTCCTTCTCACCGTCCACCGGCACCCAATAGCCTTTTAAATTCGCCGCATCCCAATAGCCGTGGCCTGAGTAATAAATCAGCAGGTTATCGTTCTCGGTTAGGGTCGAGCGTAAGCGCGCGATTTCTTTAAAAATACGTCCGCGCGACGCATCGAGCAAGGTCGTTACTTTGAAACCATATTTCTGCTCCAGCACCGCGCCTACCGCCTGCGCATCAGCGGTTGGCGTATTGAGCTTGTCCCAATATTTATAGCTCGCGTTGCCGATGATGAGCGCGTAGTAATTGCCAAAGCCACGTGTAAGCGGCGTCACGCGCGCGCTTTCGTTGACGATATCGCGCACGATGTCGCTAGATGCCATTACAAACGGCAGCGACGCGCGTTTGCCGCTGTTATCAATCGCGATAATTTGTACGGCGGTCGTCTTGCCCGTTACCGCAATAATCGTGCGCACAATGCCCTCGGCATCGGGCGTTAACGCAATATCGTTGACCATGACTTTCGACACGGGAGCTGCCGCTGTCGCTGCAATCACTTTCGCCACCACCGGAATTTCTTTTACATTCGGGCGAATTCGCACGGTCATTACGCCGCGCATCGCAATTGACATCGGCTCCAGTAGCTGAATCTGCGGTAACGCCGCATCAATCGGTACGGGGTCTTTTTCAATATTCGCGATTGCCGCCGTTGTGCGTGCGATATCCGCATCGGCACTCGATACTTTGTTATTACTCTTTATTTCTTCTTCCTGACGATCACGCAATTCTTTTTCGAATCGTTTAATCCGCTCTTGATCCTGCTGCACCCGTGCCTGCGCCAGCTCGCGCTTCAATTGATCGATCTGCCCCTTCAGTTGATTCTGCTGGCGTTTCAGATCATCACTCTGCTGTTTGGATTCATCCCGCGATTTTTCCAGCTCCGCTTTCAGCTCCGCAATCTCCTTGTCGCGGCTGACCACATCACGTTCGAACGCGAGCGCTTCGTTGAGTTGCGCGGCTTTGCGATAAAGCGCCAATGCCGCCATCGTATCGGCCTTGCCGCCGATATTGCCACGCTCATACAACACCGCGAGTGCGGTTTGCGCGGGGGCGAAATTTTGTTCTGCCGCTTTTTTATACCACTCCGCCGCCTTCGCAAAATCCGCTGGACGGCCCAGCCCTTTTTCATAAATTTGCCCGACGTAGGTCTGCGCTTGCTTGTCGCCATCTGCCGCCAGCGGCAGCCAAATTTTCAACGACGTTTCATAGCTGGATCGGCCCGCCACGCTATATGCACCGCCGCGCAATGCGCACTCGGATGCGCCGGTGCGCAGCGCCTGCGCCCGCCCCGTCGTCGCATAACCCGCGCCCACTCGCAAAATCGGCCCCGGCAATTCGCAATCGACAATCTCATAACTGTCCAGCGTATTCACATCCACTGGCGTCGATGCACAGGCACCGAGTGTGATGAAAATTAGGCCACAGAATGTACGACCAATCAGAATTCGCAGATTTTGGAATGAGTGCATAAGAATATCTTGCCGAAGACGGTTGATAGGATGACACCAGTGCATGAATCGCAAGAACAGATGATTTGGTTCAAACAGAATTTTTTGTCTAAACCGGCGTGAATTTGGTGATCACTTGCGCATCAAGGCCCAGTAATGGCGTGCTGTGTAAGCAGCTTTAAAGTGCGCTCCGTTGCTGGGCTCTGCTTTTTTATTCTTTTATATTCTGTCGTAGCTGTTTAGGCCGCTTGCCAATGGTGACATTGACGGTCATTTCTTTCTGGCTACGGATGATTTTAAATTTAGCTTCAGCGCCAGGCTTTAAAGACGCGATCACCGTCATTGCGGCTTTGCTGTCCTGAATTGCTTTTTCGTCTATCGCGATAATGACGTCGCCTAACTTTAGTCCGGCCTTGTCGGCTGGGCTGCTGCGACCAACGCTGGATACCAGGGCTCCACGTGCCGCCGAGAGTCCCAGCGATTCCACTAATTCGGGGGTAATGTCCTGCGGTCCAATGCCGACAAATCCACGCGTTACCGAGCCGTTCGCAATAATTTGTTCCATCACATCTTTTGCCATCGACACAGGAATGGCAAAGCCAATGCCGAGCGAGCCGCCAGTGCGCGAATAAATCACGCTGTTGATGCCAATCAGATTGCCGTTTACGTCCACCAGTGCGCCACCCGAATTACCGGGATTGATAGCCGCATCGGTTTGAATAAAGTTTTCATACGCGTTGATGCCCAGACGATTGCGGCCCAGTGCACTGACGATCCCCATCGTGACCGTTTGACCCACGCCAAAAGGATCACCCACGGCCAACACTACATCACCCACTGCCGCTTTTTCAGATTGCCCAAACGTGATGGGGGTGAGGCCTTTGCCTTCAACCCGCAGCACGGCCAGATCACTGTCAGGGTCAGACCCAACCACTTTTGCCATCATCACACGGCCATCAGCAAACGAGATTTTAATGTCAGTTGAGCTACTGACCACGTGGTCGTTGGTGAGTACATACCCTCCTTTATCGTCAGCATTGACAATCACACCAGAACCCAGACTGGCTTGCGGTTCGCTTTGAGCTGGATCGTCTTGATCCTCAGGTGGGTTAAAAAAGCGGCGAAAAAGAGGGTCATTGCTTAGGGGATGACCGGCGGGTAATGCCGCTACAGTGCGCGAGCTGGAGACATTGACGACTGAAATCATCGCTTTTTTTGCGGCGTCGCTATAAGTGAGCCTTACATTTCCGGGATTGGCAACATTCAAAAGCACGCCTGGCGCGGCTGTTTCACGAATCTCAACCACGTTTTTACGCCACGGATTCCAGTCGGGCCGAATTAGTGTGACCACGAAAACCAAGGCCAACGTAACCGTGACAAATTCAGCAAAAATAATCCAAAGACGACGCATATTGTTGATAACGCATTTCTTATAAAAAATGAATACGTTTAGTATGGGGGCGGGGCGCATAAAAAACAACGGGAGCGCCTTTTATTGGGCTGCTCCCGTTGCATTTATTACGCGTTGGCTTGGCCGTTGTTCGCCAAGCCAACGCGCGGGTGTTATTTTTTCAGTGAGTCGCGAATTTCGCGAAGCAAAACAACGTCTTCTGGCGTTGCTGGAGGAGGCGCAGCGCTTTTCAGTTTATTCATCTGTTTCACCATTAGAAAAATGATAAAAGCCAAAATTGCGAACTGAATCACGGCAGTAATAAAGCTACCGTAGGCGAATACTGCGCCTGCTTTTTTTGCTTCGACCAGCGTTAGTCCTGCCGCTTGATTATTCAGGCCGATAAACATATTGCTGAAATCCAGACCGCCGGTGATTTTTCCAACGACCGGCATGATGAGATCGCCCACGATTGAATCAACAATCTTTCCGAACGCGCCGCCGATAATGACACCGACCGCCAAGTCCATCACGTTGCCTTTGACTGCAAATTCCTTAAATTCCGACGTCATGCCCATTGCTAACCCCTTGGAAAATAAATTTATTTTTTGAAAATGACCACATCAATTTAATGTAAACCGCACCGACCAAGAGTGTCAACCTTTGCAACTTGGATGTAAGTTTATCGTCTTCACTTTAAGCAAAAAATACGGCGCCCCGAACCGGCTCAAACAAGCACCTGCCACCCTAAATTGCGTATTGACATCGCAATAAACATCAGGGGGGCTTAAGTTTATCGTTGTGTTCCGGTAAAATGCGTTGTAGTGATGTGAAGCCTACTCTTTTTTAGCCAAATAACGAAAATTCCTTATGAGCGCCATCGTTCTCGACCAAGTTGATCCCCAAAAACGCCGCTTGCTGGTGGTCGCATCCTCTGTTGTAGGTGCAGGTGCGGTAGCAGCCGTCGCTGTTCCCTTGATCACCAGCATGAAACCCTCAGCGCGCGCTGTTGCGGCTGGCGCGTCCGTGCCGGTCAATCTTTCCGCCATTGAGCCGGGTCAACAGCTAACGGTCGAGTTTCGCGGTGCGCCGCACTGGATTATTCGCCGGACGCCCGAAATGATCGCCCAACTGGGCAAAAACGATGCATTGCTGGCAGATCCGAAATCCGAATCGTCCAAACAACCGGCTTACACAAAAAATGCCGCACGCGCACTCAAAGACGAGTGGTTTGTTGTTAAGGGCGTGTGCACACACCTGGGTTGCTCACCCACCTATCGCAAGGAATTAGGCGCAGCAGATCTTGGCGCCGATTGGCCGGGTGGCTTTTTCTGCCCATGCCACCAATCAAAATTTGACCTCGCAGGTCGCGTTTTCAAGGGCATGCCCGCCCCCCTTAATCTGGCGGTGCCGCAATATATGTTTGCTGATGACAAGACATTGATCATCGGCGAAGACGGCAAAGGAGCATAAAGCATGGCCAGTATTCCCAAACCAATATCCACGTCGCCCATTGGCGGTTTGCCGGGCAAGTTTCTTGGCTGGATTGACGACCGATTCCCGCTTACCACGCTCTACAAAGAACATTTGGGCGAGTATTACGCACCTAAAAATTTCAACCTCTGGTATTACTTCGGCTCGCTTGCGCTGCTGATTTTGGTCATGCAAATCGTGACCGGCATTTTCCTCACCATGAATTACAAACCAGACGCGAAATTCGCCTTTGCCTCTGTTGAATACATCATGCGCGATGTATCCGCAGGCTGGCTGATTCGCTATATGCACTCGACCGGCGCATCAATGTTTTTTGTTGTCGTGTATCTGCATATGATGCGTGGACTTATGTACGGCTCGTACAAAAAGCCCCGCGAATTGCTGTGGGTATTCGGTTGCATGATTTATCTAGCGTTGATGGCCGAAGCATTTTTTGGTTATTTACTCCCCTGGGGACAAATGTCTTACTGGGGCGCGCAGGTGATTATTAATTTGTTTGGTGCGATTCCGTTTATTGGCGAGGATTTGGCGGTGTGGATTCGTGGCGATTACAACATCGGCGACGCCACACTGAATCGCTTCTTTGCGTTTCATGTGATTGCGATACCGCTGGTATTGCTGGGCTTGGTGGCAGCGCACCTAACGGCATTACATGAAGTCGGCTCGAATAATCCGGATGGCATTGAAATCAAGAAAAATATTGACCCTAAATCCGGGCATCCGCGCGACGGTATTCCGTTTCACCCTTATTACACCGTCAAGGATTTGGTCGGCGTGGTGGTATTCTTGGGAGCGTTTACGGCCATTATTTTCTTCGCCCCGGAAATGGGCGGCTATTTTCTCGAGGCGGCCAATTTTATACCCGCCGATCCACTAAAAACGCCTGCGCACATTGCACCAGTTTGGTATTTCACGCCGTTCTACGCGATGTTGCGCGCGGTACCGTCGATGTTCAGTTCGCAATTCCCCGGTGTGGCTGTGATGGGTGGCGCGACCCTGATTTTATTTGCTTTGCCTTGGCTTGATCGCGGCAAAGTGAGATCGGTGCGTTATCGTGGCCCGATTTATAAAGCCTTTTTGACCGCCTTTGTGGTGAGCTTCTTGATCCTGGGGTATCTCGGCGTGGTACCCACCACGGTGTGGGGTCAGCTATCGTTCCTGGGCGGCGTTGATTCGGCCACCTTGGTCGCACGGATATTGACGGTTGTTTATTTCTCGTTTTTTATCCTCATGCCTTGGTATACCAAGATTGATAAGGAAAAAGCCGAACCATCACAGGTCACTTACTGATGAAATCAATTATTCGAAACTTGCTGGCAGCACCTGCCTTGGTACTTTGCTTGCTGGCCTCATCCACCACGGTTTTGGGCAACGAAGAGGCGGTGTTGGACACGGCACCGATTAACCTGAAAGATCAGGCGTCCCTGCAGCGCGGTGCCAAAACGTTTGTGAACTACTGTATGAATTGTCATAACGCGAGCTTTATGCGCTATAGCCATTTGACCGCTATTGGCCTCACGGAAGAGCAAATTAAAGCAAACCTGATGTTCGGTACCGACAAAATCGGTGACACCATGGTTTCAGCGCTTGATCCGAAAGACGCCAAGGAATGGTTTGGTGGTTTGCCGCCTGATCTCACGTTGGTCGCGCGCGTCCGCGGCTCAGACTGGCTTTACACGTTCTTGCGCAGCTTCCATCGTGATGACGCCTCGCCCACGGGCTGGAATAACACGGTGTTTAAAAACGTCGGCATGCCCAACCCGCTGCATGATTTGCAGGGCACGCAAATTTTAACGAAAGCTGGCGAAAAAGAAGAGCACGGTCATAAAATTCCAATTATGAAGCTGGCAATCGATCGCGCGGGAACCATGAATCAAACGGAGTACGACTTGTTCGTCAAAGATTTGGTTAATTACCTGACCTACATGGGTGAGCCCGCGCGACCGGCCCGCACGCAGCTAGGCGTCCTAGTGCTGCTATTTTTAGTCATCGCGTTTTTTGCTACGTTGTGGTTAAAAAATGAGTATTGGAAAGATGTGAAATAAGTTTTTTTCCAATTCAATACCAAGCCGCGCCCAGGCAAATACCAGGCGCGGCTTCGCATTTTTGGTCTTACTTGTATCTTTAGAAAAAGAAAGTTGGTATTCATCATGATGACGCTCTATTCCGGAACGACCTGCCCATTTAGCCATCGCTGCCGCATTGTGCTGTATGAAAAAGGGATGGATTTCCAGATCCTTGATGTGGATTTGATGAACAAGCCTGAAGATTTGGCGGTGATGAATCCGTACAATCGCACACCGGTGTTGGTGGAACGTGATTTGATTTTGTACGAATCAAATATCATTAATGAGTATATCGACGAGCGTTTTCCGCATCCGCAATTAATGCCTGCCGATCCGGTGATGCGTGCGCGTGCGCGATTGATTTTGTTCCGGATGGAAAACGAAATTTTTAATCATGTCGATTCGCTCGAGCGCGGCAAACAAAATACGCACGACAAGGCGCGTCTGTACATCCGCGAAAACCTGATTCAGCTGGCACCGATTTTTGTAAAACAAAAACACATGCTGGGCGATGAATTCTCGATGCTCGATGTCGCCATCGCGCCGTTGCTGTGGCGTTTGGAGCACTATCAGGTTGACATGCCGAAGGCGGCAGCACCACTGCTCAAATACGCTGAGCGTTTGTTTTCGCGTCAGGCGTTTATTGATTCCATGACCGCTTCTGAAAAGGCGATGCGAAAATAGTCGATACAACAAACCCTGGCGTGCTTAAATGTTTGAGTACGCCAGACGAGTGCTGAGCCACTTGTCAATATTGTCCATATTGCCCATAACGACTACGCAATAAATTTTCGCCCCACGCAGTATTTCGCGACCCCATCGCGCCCATTCTTCCATGACCGATCTTTCGACCAAACCCTATCTGATTAGAGCTATCTATGAATGGTGCGCTGACGCGGGCTTCACGCCCTATTTAAGCGTGAAGGTGGATGCCAATACACGCGTGCCTATGGAATATGTCAAAGGCGGCGAGATCGTCCTTTCCATCAGCCAGCAAGCTACCCGTGATCTCACCATCGGCAATGAGGTGGTGCAATTCTCTGCACGCTTTAATGGTGTCTCGCGTGAAGTATCTGTGCCCATCTATGCGGTGCAGGGCGTGTTTGCGCGCGAGAATGGACGCGGCGTGTTCTTCGATCCTGAAACACCGCCAGAAATCGAAAATGCGGATACCGGCGCATCAATGGGTGCCACACAGATTGCATCGCGCGCGCCAGCGAGTCGAACGCCTATATTACAAGCGGTACCGCAGACCGCAGCGCTCGTCGATCAGCCTACTGACAGTGACGTCGGTCAGGGCGTGAAATCGGCTGAACCTGAGTCGCCGGATGGCCCCGATAAGCCTGATAAACCCAAAGGCCCGCCGCGCGGAAATTTGCGCATCATCAAATAAGCTCCTGCAAATATTGACTGCGGTGGCATGCGAACCAGAGCTTTGTTATGCTCCTGATGTTGGTTTCAACCATAACAATATTTGACTAATCGCAGGAACCACTCATGCCCATCACCGTTGCCGAATTGCTACAAGATAAAGCTCGACAATCGCCCACGGGCACTCTATTTTCTGTGGCACCTGACGCCTCCATTTCGGCGGCGGTAGCAACGATGGTGAGCAACAAGATCAGCTCAGTCATCGTGAAGAAAAATGACGTGATGGTTGGTTTGATTACGTTACGTGAATTGCTCAAGGGTCTACACACCTATGGCGATGCACTGCTTAAAAAAAGCTGTGCTGAGGTGATGAAAAATAATCCTGCTATCGCAAAGATTGACGACACCGCCGATCATTTACGCGCCATGATGACGGACCTGCACATCACCCACGTGCCGGTCATGGACGCTGAAAAACTTATCGGCATTTTGTCGTTTCACGACAT
>JANXWW010000419.1 GCA_025350945.1 Burkholderiales bacterium | reverse complement strand
TAAATTTGAAGGTGTGATGTTACCATTCACTTACACTGCGTTCCACCCAATGCTAACCAACCGCACATGACCGATCCTCTTCTGATTGCCAAAACCAGCGACGCCTCTTTAACCGATTTGATGTTGTTGCCGAATATGGCGAACCGTCACGGCTTGATTGCGGGGGCGACGGGAACGGGTAAAACGGTATCGCTACAAGTGCTGGCCGAACATTTTTCCAGCATCGGCGTGCCGGTTTTTATGGCGGATGTGAAGGGTGATCTCACCGGAATTTCGCAACCAGGAAAAGATAATCCGAGAGTTGTTGAGCGCGCGAAATTGTTGAAGCTCGAATTAGCCCCCGCCGCCTGCCCGGTCACGTTGTGGGATGTTTTTGGCGAGCAAGGCCACCCGGTTCGCGCGACGATTTCTGAAATGGGGCCGGTATTGCTGGCGCGCATTTTTAATTTGAATGACACGCAATCCGGCGTGCTGGCGCTGGCATTCAAGATCGCCGATGACAAAGGCTTGCTGCTGCTTGATCTCAAAGATTTGCGTGCGCTGCTCGCTTATGTGGGCGAGAACGCATCGCAATTCACGACGGACTATGGCAACGTTTCGCCCGCGAGCATTGGCGCGATTCAGCGTGGTTTGTTAACGCTGGAACAACAGGGCGGCGATAAATTTTTTGGTGAGCCTGCATTGGTGCTGGATGATTTGATGCAGACAGTCGATGGTAAAGGCGTCATTAATATTCTTGCCGCCGATAAATTGTTGTCAAGTCCGCGTTTGTATTCGACTTTTTTGCTGTGGATGTTGTCAGAGTTGTTTGAAAATTTGCCCGAAGTGGGTGACCGCGACAAACCGAAGCTGGTGTTCTTTTTCGACGAAGCGCATTTGCTGTTTAACGAAGCGCCAAAAGAATTGCTGGAGAAAATTGAGCAAGTGGTGCGATTGGTGCGCTCGAAAGGCATCGGCATTTATTTTGTGACGCAAAACCCGCTCGATATTCCCGATACTGTTTTAGGCCAGCTAGGCAATCGCGTTCAGCATGCCTTGCGCGCCTACACGCCGCGCGATCAAAAAGCCGTAAATGCAGCCGCAGAAACATTTCGCACCAATCCAAAACTCGACATCACGAAGGTCATTACCGAGCTTGCCGTCGGCGAAGCGCTGGTATCATTTTTAGATGATAAAGGCCGTCCGACGATAGTGGAGCGCGCTTATATTTGCCCACCGAATTCCCAGATTGGCCCGATCACGGCAGCGCAGCGCAGCGCGTTATTGGCAGGCTCGCTCGTGGCGGGACAATACGAAAAAACGGTGGATCGCGAATCTGCATTTGAAAAATTAAAAGGTCGTCGTGGTAACGAAGCCACGCCCGCTGTGCCGGGCGAGAGCGTCGGTTTCGGCAGCATTTTCGGCAAAATCGGCGACGCGCTAAATGGCAGCGGAAATTCACGACGCGAGACCGTTGTGCAATCTGCTGTGAAAAGCGCAACGCTTGCGATGGCGAGCGAAGCAGGGCGACGCATTATTCGCGGCGTGCTGGGATCGATCTTCGGTGGACGTAAATAAAACAGATCTAATGGGAGAGTACAAAATGGCGAAAAGAGAACCGGGCGAACGCAAACGTACCATCCTGCACATGTTGGCCGAGATGCTGGAGCACCCGAAGGGCGAAAAAATAACCACCGCGTTGCTGGCGAAAAAGCTCGATGTTTCTGAAGCTGCGCTGTATCGGCATTTCGCGAGCAAGGCGCAAATGTTTGAAGGCTTGATTGAGTTTATTGAAGAGACTGTTTTCTCGCTCGTCACCAAAATTCAGACCGATCCCGCGACCAAAGAGGACGGTATGAAACAGATTGAAGGCACGGTGGCGATGCTGCTAAATTTTGCGCAAAAAAATATTGGCATGACGCGTGTGTTGATTGGCGATGCGCTGGTCAATGAAGATGAGCGTCTGCAAACCCGCATGAATCAATTACATGATCGGCTGGAGGCGTCACTCCGCCAATCGGCGCGCCTGGCGGCCACCGCAGGCACGTTGCATGCATCGTTGGATGCAAACGCCTATGCGAATGCGGTCATGGCTTATATTGTCGGGCGTTGGCACCAGTTTGCGAAATCCGGATTCAAACGCACACCGACTGAGATGTGGGCGCAGCAATGGCCGATTTTTTCGGGCTGATTTTTTTAAAGTTCAAATCGTGAACGATCCTGTCGCCGAACAGCTTCAAGCCTACAATGCTTGCGATGTAGAGCGTTTTATGGCCTGTTATGCCGAGCACTGCGTCGTCGATGATGGCGCGGGCAATCGCCTGCTCACAGGCCATGCGGAAATGCGGCCACGTTATGAAGCGCTGTTTAAATCCTCGCCCAATCTTCATTGCGAAATCATCCATCGCATGCGCATCGGTAGTTATGTGATTGACGAAGAAAAAATCACGGGCCGCGTGCCAGCGATGAACCACGCGGTGGTAATTTATCGTGTGAAAGACGGGCTAATTGAACATGTTCGCTTTTTGCGTGAGGCTGATTAAGAATAAAAACTCTAGCACCAGTAAGGCTATACAGCCATTTTTGGCTGAAGATGTCCGCCGTATACGGTGTTTAAGTATTTTTATATACTATCGAGTTGAAAAACCATCGCGCTTTAGCGTAGGATCACGATTCTTTGGCTACTTCGACACGAACAAAATTCGTTTGCCGAGGGTGTCTGCCGGTGCGTTTTTTTGCTTTTGCGCGCCCCTTTTTCAGAACACGAAAGGAAGAAATTCGTTATGGCGACTCTAAAAGATACGGCACGAACGCTGTTTAAGGTGCGCGTTAAACGCAAAGCCCCCACATCGAAACAATATCCAAAATCGGGTGCATATATTGTTCGTGGCGATGCGCAGATGGTAGTGACAGCGGAGCTGAATGAGGTATTGTGGGAGTGGCTGGTATTGCAAGGCTGGCGCGCAAACAGTTTTCCGCGTGATCGCCGTCAGTATGCGCAGTGGCCCACGAACAGCATGGCAATATTAGCCAAGGCGCCCGCGGGCGAGCGTGAAAATTCATACCAGCAATTGATGGCGAAAGTGGGGAAACATTGAGCCT
>JANXWW010000415.1 GCA_025350945.1 Burkholderiales bacterium | reverse complement strand
GCGCAAACAGTTTTCCGCGTGATCGCCGTCAGTATGCGCAGTGGCCCACGAACAGCATGGCAATATTAGCCAAGGCGCCCGCGGGCGAGCGTGAAAATTCATACCAGCAATTGATGGCGAAAGTGGGGAAACATTGAGCCTGCACTTGGCTCACCTGGTCTCCTAATCCTAATCGCGCTGCAATTTTGGCCTGCTCAAGGCGGGCGGTGAGGGCGGTGATGGCAACGCCACGCCGCGCACACTGAGCGCGATTTCCAGCATGGTTTCAAGCCGTATCACGCGCTCGGTCAGGTTTTCAATCTTGGCCTGTTGCGATTTCATGGCCGCACTTTGCTGGGAAACTTTATCCTCTAGCTTGATTACCGATACCAGCGCGCCCCACACACGATCCGTCACGCCCATAATTTAAGCTGCTGCCTGATTGGTTCGTTTCGCGGTTTGTTTTGTGTTTCGTCTCACGGTAGTTGAAGCGCTTGCGCTTTTCTGCGCCTCGCGGTTGGCTTTTGCTTCCATCGCCTCAATACGTTTATTACTGGCGGTAATAAACGCCAGCGCATCATCAATGGAGTTTGATGCATGATCAGCCGCGCGCTTGGCGGCATCGGCCAACGCGCCTAATTCTTCCTCTACATCGGCGGATTTAAACGCGGTCGCGCCACGTCGCATAAGCTCGGAGACAGGTATGCCCAGCTTTTTGGCTTTGGCAGAAATAAAACTTTTTTCCTGTGCGGTGGCCTGAACCACAATGCGTTCAATTGCTGTAGCAGCCATGTTGCTCTCCTGAGAATGGATGGTAATTGAGAAATGGGTCATCACATGTACATGGACATTATATGTACATGATGGTTCGTGTCAACTATCGAACGTGCCATATTGAGACTGATGCCGCTTGCCGATACAAATAAAAACCCCCGCACTGGCGGGGGTTTTTATTTGCGGGTTGTTGTTTACATCAGCAATCTTCAAATTTAGGCGACCGCTTTTTTCTTGCGCTTGATTAAAGCCAGTCCCGCGAGGCCCAATCCCAGCAAACCCAGTGAAGCAGGCTCAGGGACCTGTGTAAAAACAGCCAAATCCTGATGTGTAGGGCTTTGCCAGACGTTGATGGAATAATTGCTGGAGCCCGGCAAATTATTCAACCAGCCTTGAGCGATGGTGATGGCTGCGCTGGACGCGCCCCATGCCGTGAAATTACCGCTGCTGAGGTTGTAGGCATTGCCTGCTGTCTCGTTCACAATTTCCCAGATCGCCAATTGGAAAGCGGCAGATGTGGCGGCGCTATTCACAAGGCTCAGAGATTCAGTCGCAAGACGTCCTAAAGTGTCAGCTCTTGCTGAAGTCAGCGCGGTCGCGCCGCTCACCAAGTTGTAGTTGTTAATCGTTGGGCCAAAATAAGTATTCTGGAAAATATCAACACACCATGACGCGAAAGTATTCGTACCGTCGCTGGTGTTGAATGCGCCTGCGTAAACATAAGCCGTTTCGGCAGGGGTGACGTTATGGATGACTACTGTGGTGGGCGATGCGAACTGCATACCCGTGACGGTAATGGGCGAGGCCGAAGCTGATGTGCTGGCTATCGCTACGCTGATTGCTACAGCGCTGAATAAAGCTTTAAATCCGGTTTTAATTGATTTGTTCATGACAGATCCTAAATTTATTTTTTGTAAATACTTGAATGCGCAATCTATCAAAGCAATCCACATGCCATTAATAGTAAATTCAATAAAATCAATAATTTAGGAGAAAAAAATATGTTAAATCATTGTGTATGTAATAAATTCCGACACTTATCAAGGGTAAGTGTCGGTTAATGTATTTCTGCGATGTGTCTTGGTGCTAACTCAGCGGCTCAACCCAATGAATCTGCCCAAATATTTTTCGCCCATGTCATTGCGTATTGCGCTTCGAGTTCATTGGCACCGCTGGAAACACCGCCCGATCCGGGCACTGTTTTCATGGTTTTATCTTTTTCATCGTATTTATGAATTGACGCCACATGAACGACTTTGTCGGCTGACACGAAGCTATAGCAGGTGTTGCTCAGCGTGGGACTTGGGTTGGGCTGCTCGCCGGTGAGGAGTGCTACAACGGCGGCAGCACAGGCCTTGCCATGCGCGTTGGCCATGTGCGCCGATTTGGGCATGGCGGGTGCGATTTGCAATGCATCGCCCAGCAAGTGCACGCCGGGAACGTTCTTCGCTTCATACGTCAGCCAATTAATTTCGCACCAGCGTTTGTTGGCCGTGATAAATGCGTTGGCAATAGCACCCGCCTTCATGGGTGGCAATACATTCAGCACATCCGCCTTGATGTCTTCCACTTCCAATTTCGCGGTCATCGTGCGCGTATCAACAT
The DNA here is from genome assembly GCA_025350945.1 of Burkholderiales bacterium. GTDB lineage: Bacteria > Pseudomonadota > Gammaproteobacteria > Burkholderiales > Usitatibacteraceae > UKL13-2. The sequence continues at coordinate 3,330 of JANXWW010000415.1, read as the reverse complement.
CAACCACTTTTGAATTGGGCCGATATTCAATCATGCCCGGATACATTTCTGCGAACGCTTTTTTGAACAGCCCGGGTTTGGAAACGATATCCATATTCGCGTCCAGTACCAATACTTTCGATTTTGGTTTTGCCTGCTTTAAATAGCTCGCGATTTGACACGCGCGCTCGTAGGGGCCGGGCGGGCAACGGTAGGGCGCTTCGGGAATCGAGATCGCTACGACGCCACCATCGGCCATCGATTCCAGTTGTTTGCGTAACGCCACGGTCTGTGGGCCCGCTTTCCATGCATGCAACACGCGCTCCTGAGCTGCCGCGTTGTTCAGGCCGGGCATAAGATCGTACATAAAATCAACGCCCGGTGAGACGATAACGCGATCAAAGGCAATAGACTCGCCGCTGGCCAGACGCACCATTTTCTTTTCGGCATCAATCGCGGTCGCTTTGCCCCGCACCATTTTCACGCCGTATTTTTTTTGCAGCGTGTCGTAGCTGAGCGTGATGTCTTTCATCGCTTGCGAGCCACCCAGCACCAAATTTGAAATGGGACAAGAAATAAAATCGGTATTGCGCTCGATCACGGTGACATCAATATTCGGGCCCCACATTTTGATATATTTTGCGGCGGTCGCACCGCCATAACCACCGCCGACCACAACTACTTTCGGCCCGTTTGAGCCAACTAAGCCAACTGTTGCGCATCCCGAAATTGCGGCCATGCTGCCAACTGTGCCAACAGCCGCAGTGGTTTTGAGGAAACTTCTGCGTCCGTTTACGGAATTCTTCGTTGTGGTTTTCATGGGTTTTCCTCTTATTTTTTCTGCGTGGAAAAGTATCCCGCCAGGGCGGAAATTTCGGTATCGGAATAACCTTTCGCGATTTGATGCATCAAGGTTGCTTCACGTTTGCCCTCTTTGAAAAGCTTCATCTGGTTCACAAAATAATCTTTGTCCAAGCCCGCCAAACCCGCGACCGCGCCACCAGCACTGTTGCCATTAGTGCCGTGACAGGCCGCGCAGTTGGCCGCGAGCGAGCGTACGCCAGAGGGCGATAAATTGGGTGCGGCGAAGGCGGGTGCGGCAGAAGCAGGTGCTGGTGCCTGTGTCTGTGCGAAGGCAAGCCCAGCCAATGTCGATGAAATACCAATGATTAAGATCGAAAAAATTCGGGTCAACATTGCTTTCTCCTTGGTTGCTGTAATTGATTTGTCGTGATTTTTGATAAGCATAGCTGATGTGCTTCATGCCTGCATCGATAAAAACAAAATGGCTCCAAATCGGAGCCATTTTGGGTAGTACGATTGGCGGTTGTCGCCAATTAATTTTCCTGCGTAACCGGCTCTTTCTCTTCGCTGATATCAAGTTTTATCTTGCCGTCCGCATCAATATCAATCGATACCTTGCCGCCATTTGCCAAGCGCCCAAACAGTAATTCATCAGCCAGCGCGCGACGAATGGTGTCCTGAATCAGGCGCGACATGGGTCGAGCACCCATCAGCGGATCGAAACCATTTTTGGCGAGGTATTTCTTTAAACCTTCGGTGAAGGTGGCTTCAACTTTTTTCTCGGTTAGTTGTGCTTCGAGCTGCATCAAGAATTTATCGACCACCTGCAAAATGATTTTCTCGTCCAGCGGTGCGAACGAAATGGTCGCGTCCAGACGATTGCGGAATTCAGGCGTAAACATGCGCTTAATCTCAGCCATTTCATCGCCGGCTTTTTTGTCGTTCGTAAAGCCCATGCTGGTCTTCGATAATTCCGACGCGCCCGCGTTGGTGGTCATCACAATCACCACGTTGCGGAAGTCAGCCTTGCGACCGTTGTTATCCGTCAGCGTGCCATGATCCATCACCTGCAGCAAGACATTATAAATGTCCGGATGTGCTTTTTCGATTTCATCCAGCAGCAAAACGGAATACGGATGCTTGGTGATGGCTTCTGTCATCAAGCCGCCTTGATCGAAACCCACATAGCCGGGAGGCGCGCCAATCAAGCGCGATACGGCATGACGCTCCATGTATTCCGACATGTCGAAGCGAATGAGTTCCACGCCCAAAATAAACGCAAGCTGTTTCGCGACTTCGGTTTTACCCACACCGGTCGGGCCTGAAAACAAGAATGAGCCGATGGGTTTGGTCGGGCTACCGAGACCGGAGCGCGCCATTTTAATGGCTGTTGATAGTGCTTCAATTGCCTTGTCCTGACCAAACACCACCGATTTCAGATCACGGTCCAGTGTTTTCAATGCACTGCGATCATCGGACGACACATTGCGGGGCGGAATGCGCGCAATTTTTGCGACGATTTCCTCGATCTCGTTTTTGCCGATTGTTTTCTTCTGCTTCGATTTCGGCGCAATGCGTTGTGCAGCACCGGCCTCATCAATCACATCTATCGCCTTGTCCGGCAGATGGCGATCATTGATGTACTTGGCAGAAAGCTCAGCCGCCGTCGTTAACGCTGTCGACGTGTATTTGACGCCATGATGCGATTCAAAACGCGATTTCAGCCCCTTCAAAATCTCGATGGTTTCGGCCACAGAGGGCTCGCCCACATCGATTTTCTGGAAGCGGCGCGACAGCGCATGGTCTTTTTCAAACACGCTGCGGTATTCATTGTATGTTGTCGCACCGATACACTTAAGTTGGCCTGACGACAACGCTGGCTTCAGCAAGTTGGAGGCGTCAAGCGTGCCGCCAGACGCCGAGCCTGCGCCGATCAGCGTGTGAATTTCGTCAATGAACAAAATTGCATTTGGATTTTCGACCAGTTGCTTTAACACTGCTTTCAAACGCTGCTCAAAATCACCGCGATATTTTGTACCCGCCAATAGCGAGCCCATATCGAGTGAATAAACCTGTGCTTTGGCGAGAATGTCGGGCACTTCGCCATCCACAATGCGCTTCGCCAATCCTTCGGCAATCGCGGTCTTACCCACGCCCGCTTCGCCCACCAACAATGGATTATTTTTCCGGCGACGACAGAGAATCTGGATTACACGCTCGACTTCGTTGTCGCGTCCAATTAGCGGGTCAATTTTGCCGTCGATGGCTTGTTGATTAAGGTGCGTGGTAAAACTTTCCAGCGCGCCACCGGCCTGCTCGCCTTCAGCGGCTTCGCCCTCGGTTTCTTCTTTCTTCTCACCGGTAGGTGAGGCTTTGGAGATACCGTGCGAAATAAAATTCACGACATCCAGGCGCGACACACCTTGCTGATGCAAATAGTAAACCGCGTGCGAATCTTTTTCGCCGTAGATTGCGACGAGCACATTTGCGCCCGTCACTTCTTTCTTGCCCGACGACTGCACGTGCAAAATCGCACGCTGAATCACG